>CALZDK010000033.1 GCA_945637645.1 uncultured Prevotella sp. | reverse complement strand
GACACATGGGTCTGCCCCTACAGGCGGCGGTTTAGTAACTTCAGAAACTTGAGTTGAGTGATATTTTTTCCCTGTCCCTTCTAACTTTAACAAAAATGTAACACGGATAAAGCACAAGTTTCAATAATAATGCGTAACTTTGCAGCGAAAAAATATAATTGAAACAGATATGACGAAAAATCAGAGAATACTCGTTGTTGACGATGAACAGGACTTGTGTGAGATTCTGAAATTCAATCTCGAAACAGAAGGCTATGAGGTGGAGACAGCCGACTCTGCGGAAACGGCACTTACAATGAACCTCGGATCGTTCGACCTTTTGTTGCTCGACGTGATGATGGGCGAGATGTCTGGATTCGCACTTGCCAAACAGCTGAAGAAGCAGGAGGAAACAAAAGACCTGCCAATTATATTCCTCACGGCACGAGACACGGAGAACGACACCGTGACAGGATTTAACCTCGGTGCCGACGACTACATCTCAAAGCCTTTCTCCATTCGTGAAGTGCTGGTGAGGGTAAGGGCAGTGCTCAGACGCACCTCGAAGGACAGCGACGAACGGCAACCCTCCATGCTGAGATACCAAGGGTTGGAACTCAACCTCGACAACAAGACAGTGAGTATCGACGGCGAGCAGATTCCGTTCACGAAGACAGAGTTTGAGATACTTCACACTCTGCTTGAAGAGAGCGGAAGGGTTTTTTCACGGCAAGAGCTTATAAACCGAATATGGCCTTCTGACGTTCTCGTTCTCGACCGCACAGTGGATGTGAACATAACGAGACTGAGGAAGAAAATCGGGCGTTTCTCAAAGTGCATAGTAACACGATTGGGATTCGGATATTTCTTCGACGCATAACATATTCCCTCAGCCCTCACCTCTCACCCAAAAAAATATGAGAAAACTTACTGTCGGCAAAAGACTGTTTTGGGGAACACTGTCGCTGTTCCTCATTTTCGCCGTACTCTTCATCGTTTTTCAACAACAACGAGAGAAAGAGTACAAGGTGGAGATGCTCAATCTGAAACTCCAGGACTACAACCACCGTTTGGGAGAACTCTTAGGTGACAGTCTCTTCAGCGAAAACAAGATTGCTGTTTATGTCAAAAATCATTATATTCAGCATCTACGTGTCACCTTTATCGACATGAAGGGACGAGTGGTTTACGACAACAGGCGCAAGGACTACAAAAATTTCAGCAACCACCTGAACCGCAAGGAAGTGGCAGAGGCAATAAAAAAAGGCAACGGCTTTGATATAAGCCGCGAGAGCAACACCCTGCAAGGGAGCTTCTTCTATTCGGCAACCTATCTGCCACAATGTAAAATGGTGATACGCACCGCATTGCCTTACGATGACGACCTGTCGCAATCGCTCCGCGCCGACCAACACTACATCTGGTTTGCACTGTTCACCATGACAGTGCTCTCGCTGATGCTCTACCGTTTCATCAGCCGATTAGACTCAAACATCAGAAAGCTGCACATCTTCGCACAACGAGCCGACCACGGCGAGAGCCTTGAGACAGAAGACCTTGCACAGTTTCCCGACGACGAGTTGGGAGAGATATCTGAAAGTATAATAAAAATTTACAAACGCCTACAACGTACCAAGGAAGAACAGAACGAGCTGAAACGCCAACTGACACAAAACGTAGCCCACGAACTGAAGACACCTGTGGCAAGCATACAAGGTTATCTGGAGACCATCATGGAGAACGGCAACATCAGCGAGCAAATGCGCAAGCAGTTCCTTGAGCGCTGCTACGCACAGAGCAAGCGTCTGACAAGCCTGCTGCGAGACATATCCACCCTAAACCGTCTCGACGATGCAACAGGATTGATGGAGTTTGAGAAAGTGGATGTGACAGCGATAATTAGGCAGATAGAAAAGGAGACGGCACTGCAGATGGAGGAACGACACATAACGTTCCGTGCAGACTTGCCTGAACACATCGAAATAAACGGTGCCCATGGCATGATTTACAGCATTTTCCGAAACCTCACCGACAATGCCATAGCCTATGCCGGCGAAGGAATAACAATAGACATTAGGGCAGAAAAAGAGTTATCGGGAAGCTGGCATTTCGTGTTTAGCGACAACGGAGTTGGTGTGGAGAGGAAACATCTCGACCGACTGTTTGAGCGCTTCTACCGTGTGGACAAGGGAAGGAGCAGGAAAATGGGTGGCACCGGGCTTGGACTTGCCATAGTGAAAAACGCCGTACTACTGCACGGAGGCACCATAGAAGTGTCAAACAAGCCTACTGGAGGCCTTCAATTCGACTTTACGCTTGCCTAAGCGGCAATGAAAGGTAAAAAAAACGTAATTTATTTCGCCATATCGTTTTTTTTACTTAACTTTGTGCGCAATAATTATATAATTATCCTAACCTATGCGCATGAAACGAATATTTGTCATCGCTATTTGCCTGCTGACTGCAGTAGTCACAAAGGCACAAGACAGCCTGAGGCTGCAGACAGGCGAGAAGGACTCCCATGGATATGCAAGACCATACACGTCTTTAAACCCGCTGGTCTATGAAGACCTTTGGGATTTGGAACCATACGCTTATCTGGACACCCAAGGACGGCCAAACGGCTACAACGTTGACCTTGTGAGGCTGATAATGGAAAAACTCGGCATTCCGTATGTCATAAAACTCAAAAACACGCCACAAAACTTCATCGACGTGAGAGACGGCAAGGCTGACCTCACCGTGGGAATGAAAGCCTTCTACCACGACCAGTACGCCAGCTACAGCAACAACGTGATTGCGCTGTTCACCCATAGCGTGGCTTTTCCACGCGAAAAGGACTTCCAAGTGCGAGAGCTTAAAGACCTGAAGGGCAAAAAAGTCATCGTACACGAGAACAGTTTCAGCCACAACCTCATGAAACGAGAGGGACTGGGAGACTACGCCATACCCTTGAAAGACATGAAAAAGGCACTTATCGAGGTGAGCGAGAATGGCGAGGGAATAGTGCTTTGGAATACGATGACGATGAAGACCATCGTGAACAAATACAATCTGAGCAACATAAGGCTTACCTCGGTGAACATGAAATACGGCGAGTACCACTTCATGTCGAACGACTCGCTCCTTCTTGCCCAAATTGACAGCATCTACGACGAGATAACCACCAACGAGGAGATATTGGAAATAAGGAAGAAATGGTTTTATGACGAGGACGACACGTATGGTCTTCCTTCCTGGTTGTGGTATGTGATAAACACCCTCGTCTGCGTGTTTGTAGCAATGATTGCCTACAACATATACTACCGTTTCTGCGAGCGCAGGGCCTTAAAGGAGAGCGAAAGGCAAATGACTCAGCTACAATTGCTGCTCAAGTCGGGAAACTACCGCATCTGGACTTTCGACGTGGAGCAGGGTAAGTTCCACGCTGTAACCATAAACGGCGAGAGCCGAGACGAATACACCCCAACGGCTTTCTCTGTTTATTACGACAAAGACGACTTCAACCACATAATGGAAGTGATAGACAAGATTATCAACCAGGAAACAACAAGCGACACGTTTACCGTTAAATGCTTCGCGCCGGGAGTCAATAACATTATCCACTATTTCGAACTCAACATCTCTATACTGCACGAGGAATACGGGAAACCCACACTTCTGCTCGGTGTACAGACAGACAAGACGGAAGAGCGCAACAAACTCATAAACACCCGCAACAACCTGCTCCGCTTCCGAACAGTGTTCGACACAGCCTTGGCTCAAATTGCCTATTACGACAAGGACGGAATAATGACCGACATAAACGACAGCGCTTGCGAGACTTTCGGCATAGTGAACAAGGAGGAATTTCTGAAATCGAGGATGCACATCACACAAGTGCCTGTGTTCCACCACCTGCAGAACGAGATTATCGACGAGATCTGGGTGTCGTCGATAGTGGATTTCGACGAGTTGCGACGCAACGGAGAATTGTCGGAATACTGGACACGACGCGGAGTGGTATATTACGAGTTCACCATAATGCCAATATACGACCCACAGGGCAACCTTATGTGTATCATGTCTGCCGGACGCGACATCACGGAAATAGCAACACAAATGAACCGCGAGCGCCGCAGGTCGAAGCGCATCGAGTCGGCTTCGGTGGAAATAAACAAATACATCGAGAATATCAACACCGCCCTTGAGGTGAGCGATACTCTGCTTGCCAACTACATAATCAAGGACAGGAGGATGGAAGTGACCTTCGACATGAACAAGCCAAAGCAGCTCTTCTCACAGTTGGAATGTGTACACATGGTAGATGCAAGCCAAACGCGCAACACTGCACGAGTATTGCTACTGATGGACAAGGGACGAATAGGCAAGTTCAAGATGCGACTCAAGACACGCATTCTCGACAAGCAGAAACACAACGTTTACTACGAGGTCAACGCTGTGCCGATGAGGAACAATAATGGCGAGATAACCCACTACTTCTGCCTATGCCGAAACATCAGCAAGCTGGTGCAGACAGAGAAGAAACTGGAGGAAGAGTCGATGAAAGCTCAGGAGGCTGAGAGGGTGAAGAGCTCGTTCCTCATGAACATGAGTTATGAGATACGAACGCCGCTGAACACCGTGGTGGGTTTCGCAGAACTCTTCAATGCCCCACACGACAAAGAGGACGAGGCTGCATTCATCGAGCAGATAAGGTCCAACTCCGGCAATCTGCTGCAGTTGGTGAACAACATCTTGTTGCTGTCGAGAATCGACGCAAAAATGCTCGAGATAGTGCCACAACCCACGGACTTCGGAGAACTGTTCAATGCAAGTTGTCTGATGGGAGTAAGCCGTGGTGTGAACGAGGGAGTGGAAACGAAATTCGAAACACGCGACGAGCCATTGATTTTGGAAATTGACAATGCCCAAATGCGCCATATCATGGAGACGCTGACCCTGTTGTCGGCACGTTTCACACAAAAGGGCCTCATACACACACGCTATGAATACCGCAACGGACAGCTGACTTTCAGCATAAAAGACACCGGTGCCGGTATGGACAAGGCATGCATATCACGAATATTAAAACGCGAATACAACCAAGGGATGATGGGCGACTACAACGTGGAGCTGGAACTGACCATCTGCAACGAGCTTGCAAAACTCATGGGAGGACAAATGGAAATACAATCCATCCCCAACAGGGGAACAACGATATGGGTTACACTGCCCTGCAAAAATCTATTGGAAGAACTTGAAAATAACACGGCAAATGGAATATAAGACAAAATATGGAATGTTTGGGGCACTGCTCACTACAGTGTGCCGAATGGTTGCGGCGGCAGCGCTTTGCATCATTGCCGCTACAGACATGCACGCCCAAAACCTAAGAGACAAATACTCTGAGGCACACCCGCTGAAGGTGTCGTGCGACAGCGAGTTCTACCCATACGAGTTTATGAACGAAAACGGAGACCCCGCAGGCATCAACATCGACATAATAGCATCGGCACTCAACGACTTCGGCATAAAATTCGAGTTCGTAATGCACGACAAAGAAAGTGCCAACAAGGATTTTGAGGCAATGGAGACAAACCTCATGCTCACTCCAATAGTGGAGAAAATACCTGGAGTGTATTACGGGAAATATGAGGTGGCTACTTACCGTGTGGTTCTGGCACAGAGAAAGGCGGCACGCCAGCTGAAGTCGCTACACGAGCTACAATCCAAAGACAAGGTTGTGGGCAAGAGCGGAGGCTACCCCTTGGAGAAAGCCCTGAGTGCCGGGATGCTGAAACCGGAACAGGTGCAATACAAATCCGTTAAGCTTGCCCTTGAGGGCATGGCAAACAATGAGATCGACTACTTCATTGGCGGAGAGAAAACCGTGGAGCACATAATAACGCGATACAACCTCGGAGAGCAGATTGCCGTAACCCCTATCGACGTGCCGGCAGGAAGAATGTATTTCATGAGCCGCGACCGACAGCTCATTGAAGCCCTCGACGACAAGCTGAACCGCATGGAGCAGAACGGCACGCTACATAAGCTGAACGAAAGATGGGAAGAGAGAGAACAAAAGACGAGCAACATGCCAACAATAGGCCTCTTCATCTGCTTCGGACTGCTGACAACCACGTGCGTCTTCCTTCTTATCGACAGAATAGTGAAAAACAGGCTGAAAAAGACTCTGCGCTCCATACTCGACACCAACAACATAGTGCGCACAGCCTTGGAAATGGGAGGAAACTACATCATCTGCTCAAACATAAAGACACAGAAAGTAAGAAACCTCTACGGAAATCTCGTTAAAGGACAGGAGATGGACATGCGCGAATTTTTCGCGATGACTCACACCGAAGACCTCCAGAGCATTAGGGACTCATACGCTAACCTTACCAAAACGGAGGGCATTTTCGAACCTGTGAAATACAGGCTGAACCGCGGCACAGCACAGAATCCCGACTGGCACGTCTTTATGGGACAGATGGCAGCGGAGACCTCACCACGAGGCGAGCTTCTGAACGTGTTCACCACACTTTCCGACGTGACGGAAGAAGAAAGGCAGGAACGCATGGAACACGACACTTCAGAGACCTACAAACACATATTCGAAATGTCAATAACGGGTATAGCGCTCTACTCTCCCGACGGCAAGCTGATAAGCGCCAACAAGATGATGAGGAAAATTTTCGATTCCGGAAAGTTCTCCATGTCAACCATCGACGACACATCATTCTTCGATCTTCCCGCAGTGAGAGGATTCTACGCCCGCAACGAGGAGAAAAACTTCTATGTCTGCACACGCTGCGACCTCAACGACAGCGGAAGCATCGACTACATCGACTTCAGATGCCGACCTGTGAAAGACGACCAAGGCAACCTTAGATACTACATGATTACGGCACGTGACATGAAAGACGAGCGACTGATGTACAAGCAAAGCCGACTGCAGGACGAGCAGATACGAAAGGCAAACATCGAAACGCAGAAGTATGAGAGCGAGCTGAAGATACTGTTGGAAGAGTCGAACATGATGGTGTGGAAGTCGAACCTGGCAAAAAAGTCCTTCACTATCTACAAAGACCTGCGCACATTCGAGAAACGCACCTCGTTCGACGATTTCATCAATCTTGTGTCCAACGAGGAACAGCAGGAGGAGGTGAGACGACTCATCGACCCTACTCTGAGCGGATGCCAGACAATCACCACGACAATTCAGCTCAAAAAGACACTGAAAGGCGATGATCGCAAAACTTGGTATGCAATGAACAGCGTGCCAGAATACGACAACAACGGAAACATCAAGGGATGCTTCGGACTTATAAGAGATATTGACGAGCTCATCAAAGTGCAGACAAAGATGAAAGAGGAAACCGAAAGGGCCAACGACTCCGTTAGGCTGAAGAGCGCGTTCCTTGCCAACATGACCCACGAGATACGCACCCCACTGAACGCCATCGTAGGATTCTGCGACGTGCTGCAGTCAATAGACGCGCCTGAGGAGAGAACGGAGTTCATCAAGATTATCCTCAACAACTGCGACCTCCTGATGCAGCTCATCAACGACATCCTTATTATATCGGAGCTCGACTCCAACGGTCTTGTGCTACGGCCGGCAAAGGTAGATTTCGCCGACTCGTTCAATATGATTTGCATGTCGCTGCGCCAACGTGTGCAAGAACCAGGAGTGGAATTCATCGCAGACAACCCATACGACAAGTTGGAAGTGGTCATGGACATTACCCGCATACAGCAGGTAATAACCAACTTCCTGACAAACGCAGTGAAATACACCCACAGCGGCCACATCAAGTTGGGCTACCGCTGTCAGGACGAGGGACTATACATATACTGCGAGGACACAGGAACAGGCATACCTGCCGACAAGTGCGACAAGATTTTCGGACGCTTCGTAAAACTCAACGACTATATCCAAGGCGCAGGTCTCGGACTGAGCATCTGTAAGGCTATAGCAGAGAAGTGCGGCGGACGCATCGGCGTGGACTCAGAGGAAGGCAAAGGCTCCACGTTCTGGATTTGGATACCTATCAAAAAAATCCCCTAAACATTTTGCAGTTCCAACGAATAATTGTAAATTTGCACAAAAAAACAAAGAATGGAGAAACAACAATGGAGCGAGAACGTGATAATTGCCGATGCTGACTACATCGACAAGGTAGCGTTCAACCTCATAGTAAATTTCGAGCGCATGCTCGGAAGACGCATTCCACAGGCCGACATGACCCGATGGGTGGACTGCGTGGCTCTCGACGGAGGGATACGCGAGGGCGACAACAAGATACAAGTGCTTCTCATCCACGACAAGACACACAGTGAACTGGAGAACTTCACACCTTCAAAACTCACCACCGACCTCGACGGGAAGGCTTTCAACGACCATCTCGGCGAGTTTCTTTTCAGTGCTCTGCCCGTGGAGGAAATGGTGGACAATGAACACCTCTTCTGCGACTCACTTATGCACATCTGCTCACAGAAGGAGGTGAAACGGGTGATGGTGGTCCCTAACGCCGAACAATACTACGACGGCGTTAGACGCGCACTGAAAGGCATCGACGACGAGAAACGCATCACCGTTTTCGCCATGCAACCAATGACAGGCGGCAACTTCCGCCAGGAAATCCTCGGCTACTCGCTGATGAACGCATTGGGAATAAGGGGAGAGGAGGTAATTGAACAATAACAATATTAACAAAACAAAATACAAAGGACAATGGGAAAAATACTTATGATTGGTGCAGGTGGAGTTGCCACCGTGGCTGCATTCAAGATAGCACAGAATGCTGACGTATTCACCGAGTTTATGATAGCAAGCCGCAGAAAGGAGAAGTGCGACGCCATAGTAGATGCGATACACAAGGCTGGACACACTATGGACATAAAGACAGCACAGGTGGACGCCGACGACGTGGAACAACTGAAGGCGCTGTTCAACGATTTCAAGCCAGAGTTAGTGGTGAACCTCGCACTGCCCTATCAGGACCTTACCATAATGGATGCCTGTCTCGCGTGTGGCTGCAACTATCTCGACACGGCAAACTACGAGCCAAAGGACGAGGCACACTTCGAGTATTCCTGGCAGTGGGCCTATCGTGAGCGTTTTGAGAAAGCTGGCCTTTGCGCCATCCTCGGTTGCGGATTCGACCCTGGAGTGACGAGCATTTTCACCGCTTACGCCGCAAAGCACCACTTCGACGAGATACACTATCTTGACATTGTGGACTGTAACGCAGGTAACCACCACAAGGCTTTCGCCACCAACTTCAATCCAGAGATAAATATCCGCGAGATAACACAGAAGGGACTTTACTGGCAAGACGGGAAATGGGTGGAGACTGAACCACTGGAATTCCACCAGCCACTCACCTACCCCAACATAGGCCCGCGTGAGAGCTACTTGCTCCACCACGAGGAGATAGAGAGTCTCGTTATCAACTATCCGACAATAAAGCGCGCCCGTTTCTGGATGACCTTCGGACAACAGTATCTTACCTATCTCGACGTGATTCAGAACATCGGCATGTCACGCATCGACGAGATAGAGTATGAGGCACCACTCGCCGACGGCACTGGCTCGGCGAAGGTGAAGATTGTACCGCTACAGTTCCTCAAGGCTGTATTGCCAAACCCACAGGACCTCGGCGAGAACTACGACGGCGAGACAAGCATTGGTTGTCGCATACGCGGAATAAAGGACGGCAAGGAGCACACCTATTATATATATAACAACTGCCGCCACCAAGACGCATACAAGGAGACTGGCATGCAGGGAGTAAGCTACACCACTGGTGTTCCAGCAATGATAGGTGCCATGATGTTCTTCAAGGGGCTTTGGAACAAACCAGGCGTGCACAACGTGGAGGAATTCGACCCAGACCCATTCCTCGCCCAACTCAACGTTCAAGGCCTTCCTTGGCATGAGGAGTTCGATGGAGATATTGAACTGTAGGATATTTGAGAGGCGAGAGTATTTGAATATGAACCTTATAATGGTAAAAAAATAACATATAAAAAAACATGGCAAAAAAAGAAGAAGAAGCCGTTGATTTGAAAAAGGCTAAGTTGCAGGCACTGCAAGCTGCAATGTCAAAAATAGAAAAGGACTTCGGAAAGGGGTCGATAATGAAACTCGGCGACGAGAATGTGGAAAAAGTAGAGGTGATACCCACAGGAAGCATCAGCCTCAACGCTGCTCTCGGCGTTGGAGGATTTCCCAAGGGACGAATAATTGAAATCTACGGACCAGAGTCGTCTGGAAAGACAACACTCGCCATTCATGCCATAGCAGAGGCACAGAAATCAGGAGGCATTGCGGCTTTCATTGACGCTGAGCACGCCTTCGACCGCTTCTACGCCGAGAAACTCGGAGTTGACACCAACACCCTGCTCATCTCTCAGCCAGACAACGGCGAGCAGGCACTTGAGATTGCAGACCAGCTCATACGCTCCGCTGCAGTAGATATCATCGTCATTGACTCTGTGGCTGCACTTACTCCAAAGAAGGAGATTGAAGGCGAGATGGGCGACAACGTGGTGGGACTACACGCACGCCTCATGAGTCAGGCACTGCGAAAGATGACCAGCACTCTGAGCAAAACAAACACCACCTGCATCTTCATCAACCAGCTGCGTGAAAAGATTGGCGTGATGTTTGGAAATCCGGAAACGACAACAGGTGGAAACGCGCTGAAGTTCTACTCCAGCGTACGCCTCGACATCCGCCGCGTGACAAGCATCAAGGACGGCGACAACGTGATAGGCAGTCAGGTGCGCGTGAAAGTGGTGAAGAACAAGGTGGCTCCTCCTTTCCGTAAGGCGGAGTTTGAGATAACCTTCGGCGAGGGAATCTCCAAGGTGGGAGAGATTGTTGACCTCGGCGTCGAGTACGGAATAATACAAAAGAGCGGCAGCTGGTTCTCATACAACGAGACAAGACTGGCACAGGGACGCGACGCCGTGAAGAACGTCATAAAAGACAATCCTGAGCTTGCCGAAGAGATAGAGGCAAAGATAATGGACGCTATCTCCGACAAACAGAATTAGTCTCCCCCACACAACAAAGCGACAATGCCGATGGGCAACATAAGAATCATAAGAGGTGTGTTTGACACAACGTTGGAACTGGAACATGCCGCCGTGGTGGCAGGTTTCCCCTCTCCGGCAGACGACTATCGTCACGACCGGCTTGACTTCAACCGTGACTACATACGTCATCCGGAGGCTTCCTTCTATGGCGACATCGAAGGAGACTCCATGAAGGACGCGGGCATCTTCCATGGCGACAGGGTAATCATCGACCGTGCCGTGGAAGCCCACGACGGGTCCATCGTTGTGGCATACTGGAATGGTGAGTTCACCATAAAGTATCTCGACCTCACCCACAAGAGCGAGGGCTACATAGAGTTGCGTCCAGCCAACGAGAATTATCCTGTCTTCCGCATAGAGGCAGGCGATAATTTCGAGGTTTGGGGAGTGGTGATTCACCTCATAAGGACTTTCGAGAAAGTGTAGGCTAAAGATGTAAAGTGTAGGCCAAAGATGTACGGCATTATCGACTGCGACAACTGCTACGTATCGTGCGAAAGGGTTTTCCGTCCGGATCTGGAGGGGAAACCCGTTGTCGTATTGTCAAACAACGACGGATGCGTGGTGGCACGCTCCAACGAGGCAAAGGCTCTCGGCATAAAGGCAGGAATGCCTTATTTCCAACTTGGCCAGATGTTTCCGGGACATAAGATAGCCGTGTTCTCGTCAAACTACGAACTCTACGGGGAGCTGACAGGACGCGTCGTGGACATCATCAGTCAAGAAGTACCGGCATATTTCAGATACAGCATCGACGAGTGCTTCGTCTATCTTCAGGGCATGGCCCAAACCGACCTTGCGCAATGGGGCAAACGGCTGCACGAGAAAATAAAACGTTGGGTTGGAATGCCAGTGAGCATAGGTTTGGCACCAAACAAGACCTTGGCGAAGGTGGCAAGTCACTTCGCCAAGAAATACCCAGGCTACTGCCACTGCTGCATCATCGATAATGAAGAGAAACGCATAAAGGCTCTGAAACTTTACCCAGTGGAAGACGTGTGGGGCATAGGTCACAGATATGCCGCCAAACTTGCGAAATACGGTGTGAAGACAGCCTACGACTTCTCAGTGATGCACCGTGACTGGATAAGGCTCACTTTCAACAATATCGTCATTGAGCGTACGTGGGCAGAACTGAACGGCGAGGACTGCGTGCCTAACGAGGAGTATGCAAAGAAGAAGAGCATCTGCACCAGCCGCAGTTTCAACGGTATGGTAACAGACCTCGACACACTCTACACACACGTGTCGAACTATGCGGCAAGATGTGCTGCCAAACTCCGTGCACAGGAAACGGTGGCGTCTGTCATCGGTGTATTCATCAACACCAACGCCTTCCGCGACGACCTTCCCCAATACTGGAATTTCAAGGAAACAAGGCTTCTGACTCCTACGAGCTCCACTGTCACCATTGTGCAGGCGGCGAAGGACGCTCTTAGGGAAATATTCATCCCTGGATACAAATACAAAAAAGCGGGAGTCATCGTGATGGGTGTCAGTCCTGCGTTCCCCGTACAACAGGATCTCTTCGACATTCCCTCGGAACAATACGACAAGTTGAAGGCTCTCGACGAGACACTCGACCGCATCAACAGACTCTATGGCAGCGAGACGCTTGTGCTCGGAGCGCAGCAATACACTCAAAAAGACGGCATCGGCAAGGCAAATGTCTTTGCCGACGCCATAAAACACGACTTCAAGAGCAAGAACCCCACAACACGTTGGAGCGACCTCTTAAAGTTGAAAGGAGGAGAATAAAGGGTGAAAATCGGGATTATTTGTTAACAAAGTATAATAAAAATGGTTTTTTGGAGGAAATATTTTTTTGTTCCAGAAAAAGTTCGTACCTTTGCAACCGCAAACGAGAAATGAGGTGCCATAGCTCAGTTGGTAGAGCAAAGGACTGAAAATCCTTGTGTCCCC
>CALZDK010000032.1 GCA_945637645.1 uncultured Prevotella sp. | reverse complement strand
GGTTTGAGGAGTTTGAAATAAAGTTATTGAAAAAACAATGGATGAGAAACAACAGAAACTCGACTTGCGCTATCTGAGAATGGCGCAGATATGGGCAGAGAACAGCTACTGCAAGCGTCGGCAGGTCGGAGCCTTGGTGGTGAAGGACCAAATGATAATCAGCGATGGTTTCAACGGCACCCCAAGCGGATTCGAGAATGTCTGCGAGGAGAACAACGTGACGCTTCCGTATGTACTGCATGCAGAGGCTAACGCAATAACAAAACTGGCGCGAAGTTCTAACAACAGCGACGGAGCCACACTCTACGTCACCGATGCCCCGTGCATAGAATGTTCAAAACTCATCATACAGGCAGGCATAAAACGAGTTGTCTATGCAAGAGCTTACCGCCTCGACGACGGAATCAAGCTGCTGAAACAGGCAAACATTGAAGTAGAACATATTAATCCCGAGAATAATGTACAAGAACAAGACAAATAGGTTCACACCGCTGTTTATGGCTATTTGCGTAGTCATAGGCATACTTATTGGCACTTTCTATGCCAACCACTTCTCAGGCAACAGGCTGAACATCATAAACACAAGCGGGAACAAGCTCAACAACCTGCTTCACATTATCGACGACCAGTATGTTGACACCGTGAACATAAACGACCTCGTAGAGAAAGCAATGCCGCAGATTCTCGCAGAGCTGGATCCTCACTCCGTGTATATCGGAGCAAAGGATGTGCAGTCTGCCAACGACGACCTTAGCAGTTCGTTTTCCGGAGTGGGCATCGAGTTCACCATCCGCGAGGACACCATACACGTGCAGAACGTCATTGGCAACGGTCCGGCAGAGCGTGCGGGAGTGATAGCCGGCGACAAGATTGTAAGCATAGACGGAAAGCCTTTCGTCGGGAAGATTGTCACCACCACGGAGTCGATGCGGCGCCTCAAGGGTCCAAAGGACACTAAAGTGGAATTAGGACTTCTCGGCTACAAAGCAAAGAAGGTACGCTACGTCACAGTTACACGTGGCGAGATTCCACAGAAAAGCATCACGGCAACCTATATGCTAAACAACGGGACTGGATACATAAAGATAAAGAAATTTGCCGAGAACACCTATCCAGAGATGCTCATAGCACTCGCACAACTGTCGCAGGAAAACCTCAGAAACCTCGTCATCGACCTTCGCGGAAACCTTGGAGGCTATATGGCTTCGGCAGTGCAGATTGCAAACGAGTTTCTGCCTAAGAACAGGCTCATAGTATATATGGAGGGACGCCACTCGCCAAGACAGGACTTCGCCAGCGACGGAAAGGGAAGCTACCAGCAGATTCCGCTCGTTGTTCTTATCGATGAAGGCTCTGCCTCGGCATCGGAAATACTCTCCGGAGCCATTCAGGACAACGACCGCGGAACAATCATAGGTCGCAGGTCGTTCGGCAAAGGCTTGGTACAGAAGCCATTGTCGTTTAAGGATGGGTCAATGATACGCCTCACCACCGCTCGTTACTACACTCCTTCAGGACGCTGCATACAGAAGCCCTACACCTCTGGTGCCGACAAGGACTACGAGGAAGACCTTCTCAACCGATACCAACATGGAGAGTATTTCTCGCAGGACAGCATAAAGCACACTGGCAAGGCTTATCACACCAGCAACGGACGCATTGTATATGGCGGCGGCGGAATCACACCAGACATCTTCGTTCCGGATGACACCCTCGGCCTCACCTCTTACTACAAGGAGGCTGCAATGTCGGGACTCATTCTACAGTTCGCATTTGAATACACCGACGAGAACCGCGAGAAACTCACCAAGTTAGGCGACATGAAGGATATAGTGGCTCATCTGAGGAAACAAAACATAGTGGACAAGTTTGCAACCTACGCCGACAAGAACGGACTGAAGCGCCGAAACCTGATGATTAAGAAGTCGCACACTCTGCTCGAACGCTACCTCTGCAGCCGCATCGTTTACAATATTCTTGACGAGAATGCGTGGACACAGTATCTCAATGCCGACGACCCAACGATAAAGACTGCACTCGACGTATTCAAGCGTGGGGAGGCTTTCCCTAAGAACACGAAGAAAAAGGACAACAAGGTTGCCGTAGTAACAAAACCCTACGACCACCGCGGCACTCACTCTAACCTCAACCTGCAGGCAAGTGTATGTTAAACAAGCGTGAGCTAAGACAAATAGTAAGACAACGCAAGCGGGAATTCAGTCAGCAACAACTGGCGGAATTCTCGCTTGCCGTTATCCGGCGGTTAGAGACTGAGCCACACTTTGCCAAGGCAAAGACCGTGATGCTCTACTGCTCCCTACCCGACGAGGTGGACACCATGCCCTTGCTCCGCAACACCATTGGCAAGACCATTCTCCTACCAAAGGTGACGAGTGACACCACTATGGAAATAAGACTCTACGAATCTGAAAAAGACCTTGCCGAAGGCGCATTCCACATTATGGAGCCACTGGGTCCCTTGTTCACCGACTATGGGAAGATAGATGTGGCGGTGGTGCCTGGAATGGCTTTCGATGAAAAAGGCAACCGTCTCGGCAGGGGAAAAGGCTACTACGACCGTTTCCTAAGCCAACTTCCTCCTTATATATATAAAATAGGTGTATGCTTCGATTTCCAGAAGTTCGATGAGATTCCTTCTGAAGCCACCGACGTTACGATGGACCTTATTCTTTAGTGATTCTGAAAGATACAATCAGCAAAACCTGATATTGTAAATCACCTTTGCACCAACCTTGTTATTCAGCAACTCAACATAGTAATCACGCCTCATCGACAGTTCCTGACGCAAGGCAGGACTCGACATCCTCACCACCAAGGTCTGGTTTTCTATATACACATTGAGGGTGTAGCGGGAAATCATCTCGCCAACCACCTCTTGCCACGAATCCACGATGCGTTTCTGCAACAACGGAGTCTCCAGGCCGTTCACCCGCAGACTCTGCAACACAATGTCCTTTATCGACTTTACATCCCGTTTGAACATAGTCTCTTGATATTTCCGTTCTCCACTTCAAAAATCCTGTAGTCGTAGGTGTAGTTTCTCAATATCCGGTCGAGATGCCCACGGTCGGTATCCGTGATAAACGTCTGTCCGAAATCGTCCCCAAGCACAATATCAACTATTCGCTCCACACGTTCTGAGTCGAGTTTGTCGAAAATGTCGTCGAGCAACAGAAGCGGGGTGGTCTGCGACGCTGTGCGCTTAAGGAAATCGAACTGCGCCAGTTTCAGTGCTATGGCGAAAGTCTTGTTCTGTCCTTGGCTTCCCTCTTTCTTCAGCGGATGTCCGCTTATGGTGAACTCAAGGTCGTCTCTATGCACCCCATGAAGCGAGTAGCCCACAATCCTGTCCTTTGCCCTGTCGCGCCTTATCACTTCTAAAAGAGGACCACGCTGACAATGCGAGGTGTAACACAGTCCAACCTCTTCCTTCGACGACGAGATGGTGGAATGGTAATGTTGGAACACATCAACAAACTCTGTCACGAATGTCTGACGTGCGGCAAAGATGCGCTCTCCCTCCAGTGACATCTGTTCCTCCCAGATGTCAAGCAGTGCGGGGTCGGGCTCCTCTTCCATCTTCAGAAGGGTGTTGCGTTGCTGCAATGCCTTGTTGTATCTCACGAGGGCATCCATATACTGACGGTCATACTGCGAGATAACCATATCCATAAACCTGCGTCTCTCTTCACTCTGCCCCTCAATGAGCAGTGTGTCGGACGGCGAGACGAAAATAATCGGTATCAACCCAATGTGCTCCGCCAACCTCCGATACTCCTTCTTGTTACGTTTGAAGTGCTTCTTCGTACCGCGCTTCATTCCGCACGACACGAGTTCCGGCTGCCCGTCGTCCGTTTCATACTCTCCCTCCACCATGAAGAACTGCTCGTCGTGTCTTATCAGCTGCGAGTCGATGGGATTAGAGATGCTTCTGCAGAACGAAAGGTAGTAGATGGCATCGAGAATATTTGTCTTCCCCACACCATTGTGACCCACAAGACAGTTCATTTTCGGAGACCACTCAATCGATGTCTCCTGAATGTTCTTGTAGTTGATAATTGAGAGCTTTTTCAGAATCATGAGCCAAAAATATTGCCATTTTAGTGCAAAGTTACTTGTTTTATCAGTTAAAAACAAAAAAAGTCGGTAATAAATTTCAATATCTGCAATAATTTCTGTAATTTTGCCACGAAATTTCGTTTGCAAACAAAATAAAAGATTAAATAATGGCAAATATCAAAGACCAAAAGGGTGCACAGCAGGTTGAGGAAACCATCAGTGCACAGGAAGCTTTCTTCGCAAAATACAAGAAAGCAATCATCTACGGTGTCGTGGCAGTTGTGGTTATCATCGCCGGCATCATCGTTTATAACAACTATGTGGCAGCTCCACGTGAGGACAAGGCAAGCACCATCCTCGCCAAGGGTCAGCAGCTATTCGGAGAGGACCAGTACGAGAAAGCCCTCAAGGGCGACGGAGCTGGATTCCCTGGTCTGCTGAGTGTAGCCGACGACTACAGCAGCACCGAGGCAGGCAATCTCGCCAACCTCTACGCAGGCTTGTGCTATGCAAACCTCGGCAAGTGGAACGAGGCAGCACAGTACATCGAGAAGTTCGACAGCAAGGGCGACATGATGATCAGCCCCGCGGCTGAGGGCGCTCTCGGCAACGTATATGCTCACCTCAACCAGCTCGACAAGGCTGTCAGCCACCTAAAGAACGCAGCAGAGAAGGCAGACAACAACAGCCTCTCTCCTTCGTTCCTCATCCAGGCAGGAGAGATTCTTGAGAGCCAGGGCAAGGCAGAGGAGGCACTGAAGCTCTACCAACAGGTAAAGACAAAGTACTTCAACTCCATGCAGTACCAGTCTATTGACAAGTACATCGAACGAGTAACGAAATAATGGCAACGAAGAATCTTTCGGAATACAACATCGAGACCGTGCCCGATGCAAGCAATATGTGCTTCGGCGTAGTCGTTTCTGAGTGGAATCCCGAAATCACGGGAGCACTGCTCAATGGTTGCGTCAGCACACTTGAAAAGCACGGTGCAATTCCTGAGAACATACATGTGAAGACCGTTCCCGGCAGTTTCGAACTTATCTATGGTGCACATCAGATGACACTAAACGACGGGTTCGACGCAGTCATCATCCTCGGATGCGTCATAAGGGGAGAAACACCGCATTTCGACTACATCTGCGAGGGAGTTACAGCAGGAATCGCACGCCTCAACGCCACAAGCCAGACTCCTATCGTCTATGGTCTCCTTACCTGCGAGAACGAACAGCAGGCAAAGGACCGCAGCGGTGGACGCTTGGGAAACAAGGGCGACGAGTGTGCGGTAGTGGCAATAAAAATGGCTAAGTTCTGATATGCGCTTCATTTCATGGAATGTCAATGGCCTCAGAGCTTGTGAGGGAAAAGGCTTCAGCGAAGTCTTCAGGGCTCTCGATGCAGATTTCTTCTGCCTTCAGGAAACAAAAATGCAAGCAGGTCAGCTCGACTTGCAGTATGAGGGTTATCAGTCGTTCTGGAATTATGCCGACAAAAAGGGATATTCCGGAACGGCTGTTTTTACACGCCACACACCACTTAACGTAACCTACGGAATAGGTATAGACGAGCACGACCACGAAGGACGCGTCATCACACTTGAGATGGACGACTTCTTCCTTGTCACCGTTTATGTGCCCAATGCACAAGACGAACTGAAACGTCTCGACTACCGCATGCGCTGGGAGGACGACTTTCTTGCCTATATCAAGTCACTCGATGCCAAGAAACCCGTCATTGTCTGTGGAGACCTTAATGTGGCTCATCAGGAGATAGACCTCAAGAACCCAAAGACCAACCGCCGCAACCCTGGCTTCACCGACGAAGAGCGAGGCAAGTTCACCACATGGCTCGAAAGCGGTTTCACCGATACCTTCCGCCATCTCTTTCCCGAACAGGTCACCTATTCCTGGTGGTCCTACCGTTTCAGGGCACGCGAGAAGAATATCGGCTGGCGTATAGATTATTTTGTCACCTCTAAACGTATCGACGACCGCATTGCCGATGCAAAAATTCACACCGAGATAATGGGCAGCGACCATTGTCCCGTTGAACTTGTCTTGCAATAAAAAAAACTTAATTTCGTTAATTTTTGCAAGAAATAAGACCCTTAATCCTCTTTTCTTTGTTCTATTAGTAAAGCAGGCTGAAATCCTCCCTTGTAACGGATGTTGGTTTGCTTACTAATAGCCTAAAGAATAACAATAAAAAAAGGTATATAATAATGAAAAAGGTTTTAACACTCTTATTGATGTTCGGACTCTCATTTGCCGCTTTTGCGCAAATGGTTGACCCCGTGAAGTTCACCGCCAAACTTGAAATGCTCAAGGGCGACGAGGCACAAATCGTATTCAGTGGAAAGATTGACAACGGATGGCACGTCTATTCCACAGAACTCGGCAACGACGGTCCTATCTCGGCAACGTTCAATGCCGTGAAGATGGACGGCGTGAAGACTGTTGGCAAGCTCACTCCCAAGGGACACGAGATTTCCGAATTTGACAACATGTTCGGAATGAAGCTGCGCTTCTTCGAGGGCAGTGTCACTTTCGTACAGAAGATAAAGTTCACAAAACCTACATACAATATCAACTGCTACCTCGAATATGGCGCTTGCAACGACGAGACATGTATGCCTCCTACGGAGGTCCCCTTCACGGCAAAAGGCAATTCGCCCGCAGTGACTGAGGATGCAGCTGCCGAAGCACAGAAAGAGGAAACACAGCCTGCTGCAGAGGAGGAAAAAGCTCTTGCCGCAACCGACACCGCAGCAGTAGCAGCAGCAGACTCAACAGTGGCAGACACAGCTGCTGTCGCTTCCTCCGACCTCTACACTCCTGTCATCAACGAGCTGAAGTCATACGAGGACAATCCCGTTGACAGTTCCCTGCTCTACATCTTCCTCGCAGGCTTCGTAGGCGGATTCCTCGCCCTGCTCACCCCTTGCGTATGGCCTATCATTCCCATGACCGTCAGCTTCTTCCTCAAGCGTAACAAGGAGCGTTCCAAGGCTATCCGTGAGGCAGTGACTTACGGCATTTCCATAGTAGTAATATATGTGGTGTTGGGCCTCGTTGTCACCATGCTTTTCGGAGCCAGTGCGCTTAACGCCCTTTCCACCAATGCCCTGTTCAACATCTTCTTCTGCCTCCTGCTGGTAGTCTTCGCCGCCTCGTTCTTCGGAGCATTCGAAATCACACTGCCATCTTCTTGGAGCAACAAGATCGACCAGAAGTCGGAAAACACCAGTGGCCTGCTCAGCATCTTCCTCATGGCGTTCACCCTCACTCTCGTGTCGTTCTCCTGCACAGGTCCAATCATCGGCTTCCTTCTCGTAGCCGTTTCCACACAGGGCAGCATACTTGCACCAACCATCGGCATGCTTGGCTTCGCCATCGCCCTTGCCATACCTTTCACACTGTTCGCCATGTTCCCAAGCCTCTTGAAGTCGGCTCCAAAGTCGGGTGGATGGATGAACGTTGTTAAGGTTGTGCTCGGTTTCATCGAGTTGGCTTTCGCCTTGAAGTTCCTCTCCGTTGCCGACCTTGCCTACGGCTGGCACATCCTCGACCGCGAGGTGTTCCTCTGTCTGTGGATTGTCATCTTCGGTTTGCTTGGAATCTACCTCTTCGGTTGGCTCAAGTTCCCGCACGACGACCCTGAGCACCGCACCAACGTGCCACAGTTCTTCCTTGGAATGATTTCCCTGGCTTTCGCCATCTATATGATACCAGGTCTTTGGGGTGCACCTCTCAAGGCTATCAGCGCCTTCGCACCACCAATGTTCACACAAGACTTCAACCTCCACAAGTCTGCCGTAGAGCCAAAGTCGCACGACTACGAGGAAGGCATGGCACTTGCCAAGTCGCAGGGTCGCCCCGTAATGATAGACTTCACGGGCTTCGGTTGCGTCAACTGCCGCAAGATGGAGGCAGCCGTATGGACCGACCCGCAGGTAGCGTCGATGCTTAACGACAAGTATGTTCTCATATCACTCTACGTTGATGACAAGACACCGTTGGCAGAGCCAATGACAGTCACAGAGAACGGCACACAACGCACACTCCGCACAGTCGGCGACAAGTGGAGCTATCTGCAGCGAGTTAAGTTCGGTGCAAACACTCAGCCTTTCTATGTGCTCATCGACAACGAGGGCAAACCGCTCAACGGCAGCCGATCCTACGACGAGGACATCCAGAAATATCTCGACTTCCTGCAGAAAGGTATAGACAACTATAAGAAATAAAGACAACAATGCAAGACAAAATCTCACGCGATAGGATAATATCATTGATTAACAAGGAAGTTGTCCCTGCCATAGGCTGCACAGAGCCTATGGCAGTGGCACTCGCCACGGCAAGGGCAACGGAAGCTCTCGGTTCACGTCCGGCAAAGATAACCGCCCTGCTCAGCGCCAACATCCTCAAAAACGCCATGGGCGTGGGCATACCTGGCACAGGAATGATAGGACTACCCATTGCCATTGCCCTCGGCGCACTGATAGGCAAGTCGGAATACCAGCTCGAAGTGCTCCGCGACCTCACTCCCCAGACACTTGAGGAAGGGAAACAGTATATTGCAGAAAAACGCATCGACATAAAGCTGAAAGAAGACATAACGGAGAAACTCTACGTTGAGATTATTTGCAACGACGAGGAAGGACGTGAGTCAAAGGCAATTATTTCAGGCGGGCACACCCATTTCGTATTTGTCAGCAGTCCCTCCGCAACGCTACTCGACCTCAAGTCAGGCACGACAAGCAACACTGAGGAGGACGACATACAACTCTGCATGCGCATGGTCTATGACTTCGCCACCACTGCCCCACTCGACGAAATCAGCTTCATCCTCAAGACCAAGGAATACAACATGAACGCCGCACGAAAGGCGATACTCGGCAACTACGGTCACAATCTCGGAAAGACCATCGACCGTCCGCTTGCACAAGGCATTTTCGGAAAGAGCATCTTCTCACACATCATTGCACGCACGGCTTCTGCCTGCGACGCACGTATGGGCGGAGCCCTCATTCCTGTTATGAGCAACAGCGGCAGCGGCAACCAAGGCATCTGCGCCACCAATCCCGTTGCCGTCTATGCTAAGGAAAACGAGAACACCGAGGAAGAACTTATCCGTGCACTCACCCTTAGCCATCTCACTGCCATCTACATAAAGCAGAGCCTCGGCAAGTTGTCCGCCCTCTGCGGATGTGTCGTAGCCTCCATAGGCAGCAGTTGCGGCATCACCTATCTCATGGGCGGTGACTACCAGCGCATCTGCAATTCCGTAAAAAACATGATAGCAAATCTCACCGGAATGATATGCGACGGTGCCAAGCCAAGCTGCGCACTGAAAATCTCGTCGGGTGTAAGCACCGCAATCCTCTCCGCCCTTCTCTCCATGGAAGGCAAGTGCGTAAGCAGTGCCGAAGGCATCATTGACGACGATGTTGACCGCAGCATCCATAACCTTACGAGCATAGGTGCCGATGCTATGCGCAACACCGACGACATGGTGCTCAACATCATGACCCACAAGGGACAATGCTGAGAGAAATAACAAATTCATAAGAAAAAATGAAAAATACTTATGATTTCCTTGTTATTATCAATAAAAAGCATTACCTTTGTAGGCAAATAAGAAAAGAAAGAAATGGCATATCAGAAATTAGACAAACTTGACAAGCAAATTCTGCGCATGATTGCGGAAGATGCGCGTGTTCCTTTCCTTGAGGTGGCACGTGCCTGCAATGTCAGTGGAGCTGCTATTCACCAGAGAATACAGAAACTGACGAGTATGGGCATTCTTAGAGGGTCGAAGTTCATCATCGACCCGGAGAAGATTGGTTACGAGACGTGTGCGTACATCGGACTGAACCTTAAGAACCCTGAGAGTTTCGACGAGGTGCTCAACAAGCTGAAGGAAATACCTGAAGTGGTTGAGTGTCACTACACAACAGGCGACTTCGACATGTTCATAAAGATTTATGCCATCAACAACCACCATCTCCTCAATATCATCCACGACAAGTTACAGCCTCTCGGTCTGTCGCGTAGTGAAACAATAATCTCCTTCAACTCGGCAATAAGCCGTCAGTTGCCAATCATTGACATCCCTATCGACGACGACGAAAACTAAGACCTTTCCATAATTCCATCCCTGGAGCCCCACCCATCACCTCTATTCCCCTTGATGTCGTGGGGCTTCTCTTTTTCCCCACTACAAGTGAAGAACAATCAGCTGTTTGAGACAAACTGAATCATAAATCATAAAAATAACTTGCCTGCCTATTATAAAACTAATACGATAAGCTATAGAAAATGTAGTCAATCCCCTTTCTAATGTATATCCCACGGCGCGCAACGTACATTTCACGCCGTGGGATGTACGTTTCACGCCGCGCAACGTACATTTCACGCCGTGAAATATAATTTCGTTACTCTATTCACATAACTTTCCAATAGCTTTCGTAACATATTTACTACCGTTATCATTAGACTTTTACAACCGTTTGTAACACCACATCACGTCACTCACACATCGAAACGTTAAAAAACAAAAAGGGCTTGGATATTTCTTAAATTTTTCGTACATTTGCCAACAAACAATATTATTGAATAACAGACATGAAATATATGGATTATGATGCCGAGACACTGTTCTCGGTGGGACGAAGGTTTTTACACGGCGATTGCGTGGAAAAAGACACCGACAAGGCAAAGGAAATGCTCGAAAGAGCAGCGGATATGGGACACCCATTGGCTCGCAAACTGCTCGACACGATAAACGACAGGAAAGAGGAAGAGAAAGACAACATGGAGGAGTGGAACAAGATGAGGTCGGGACAAATGTATAACTGGACTGACCCCGTGATAGACCGTAGCCTGAAACAATCGCGCATTGCTTGTGAGAAATTCAATAAGTCGGGAATAGACCACGACGACTATCGACAACTGTTGGAGAACATGATTCCTGGCGTGCCAGAGACGGTGACCATACTGCCGCCCTTCCATTGTGACCATGGAAACGGACTACATCTTGGTGAGGGAGTGTTTGTAAACTACAACGGAATGTTTCTTGACGCTGCCGACATTACCATCGGAAATCACACGCTGATAGGTCCGAACTGCTCACTATACACACCGCAACATCCGATAGACTACCGCATGCGCCGAAAGACCATTGAGTCGGCTTTTGCCATAAAAATAGGTAAAGACTGCTGGCTTGGTGGAGACGTTACAGTGTGCCCCGGTGTAACAATAGGCGATCGATGCGTGATAGGAGCAGGAAGTGTTGTAACACACGACATTCCATCGGACACGCTTGCTGCAGGCAACCCGTGCAGAGTGATACGCAAGCTGGAATAGAAAACTGGGAGAAAGAGGATTAACAGTCCTTTCACGCCATTGTAACATTTTTGTAACATCATTGTTGTAACTTTGCAGCGCAAAACAAAAGTGAAACAACGAATTATGAAGAAATTGGTTACGGCAATGTTGCTGATGGCTGCCACTACATCGGCGGCTCAACAGTTTATGCCTGAGATTCACGGAACTATCCGTGGCAAGTATGAGTATCAGACAGAAGAGGGAGAAGGACGCTTCGAGGTGCGCAACGCGCGAATCAGCGTAACTGGAAAACTCGTGGAGCAAGTGGCTTACAAGGCAGAGATAGATCTCTCTGACGAAGGCTCGATAAAAATGCTCGACGCCTATGCACGCATCACGCCCCTGCGAAGACTGAACTTTACAATAGGACAGTTCCGTGTGCCTTTCACCATCGACGCTCACCGTTCGCCCCATCAGCAATATTTCGCCAACCGTTCTTTCATTGCCAAGCAAGTGGGCAATGTGCGCGACGTAGGTGCCACGTTAGGCTATACCTTAAGTGGTGCAAACCCCATAATACTTGAGGCGGGACTATTCAACGGTTCAGGACTGACCAACCAAAAGGACTACTGGACAAAGGCGGTGAACTTCTCAGCCAAGGCGCAGTTTTTCCTGCCGCGAGGTTTCAACGTTACACTGAGCACGCAAAAAATCTCACCCAACGGCAACACTACAATGATGTATGACCTTGGAACATATTATCATGCCAACGGATGGCATATTGAGGCGGAATACCTTTATAAACACTATAGCCACGACCTTTTCTCTGATGTTCACTCCTTCGACGGCTTCATAAATTACGACATAAAGACACACAAGCGCGAAAGTCTCATAAAAAAAGTCTCACCGCTGGTGCGCTACGATTTCATGAGCGACCACAGCGACGGAAATACTGTTGACACCGACGGACTATTGAAACTCACCGACTATAAACGTCACCGACTAACGACTGGCGTAACCATAAGTCTTGCTAAACCCTTCGTGTCAGACATACGCATCAACTTCGAGAAGTATTTCTATCGCGATGGTGCCATACCAAAGCCTTCGGAAAAAGACAAAATTGTATTCGAGGTGATGACCCGCTTTTAAAAGCGGGTCTTTCCCTTTAATATCTTGCTTCGCACACTCTTCACGGCAGGCTTGTAGTAGTCTATTTCCATTGTCTCTACAGTGCGTCTCAACTCTCCCATCAGTTCTGGAAAGAAAGAGCACATCCGGCAGGCGAGTTTCATGCAGAGTGACTGAATGCCCGGAAACTCGTTTATGTCAGTCATGTGGTCGAAGCAGAAATCGAGGAAGTCAGTTCTCACTTCTTCTTCCTCCATCTTTAGCCGTTCAACCAAATTGAGCGACAAGCGGCGGACGGAGGAGTTGTCGGTGGACATGGCAAGGTTTATGAGTTTGTCCTTTATTGGCTCAAGCTGTGACAACTCCTGTTTGCTTGCCTTTGTTAGTCCCCACAAGGCGTTTCTTGCCACCTGATAGTCCTCGTCGTGCATGAAACGAAGGCAAAAGCCAATGAAATCACCCTTTGCCTTCACCTCTTTGTATATTGCGA
>CALZDK010000031.1 GCA_945637645.1 uncultured Prevotella sp. | reverse complement strand
TGAATGTAGAGTTTGGAGACACTCTACATTCGCCAACTATCTGATTATCAACGTAAAACCGCCGAATGATGTAGAGTGTAGAGTGTTAGCGGAGCTGGCTTATATATAAACATAAGCAAGACATCTTTATCTAACAAGTCAAACGTCTTCATTAACTCTGTCATAGTTATGACAGTCGGCTGTCATAAGCTGACAGTAGGCGAAGCATAAGTTATCTTGGAAATGGTTAAACGACTTGTCGATAAAGCAATATCGACAAGCGGATATTGGCAAATCCACTTGTCGATATTGAAACATCGTAAGGTCGATGGTTTACTTCTCGTAACCTACAGGATGGTTAAGCAGCAGGGAATGGTTTTCATCGAGCTGCAACTCCTTTGCCAAGGTCTCCTTGTCCATCGACATTCTCGGACGTGTGGCAAGCCCAAGGGCAGTGCATGCGAGACAGATGTTCTGCGACACATAGCCGGAATCTATGGCTCCCATGACATCAGCACGGTCTGAAAGTTTGCCAAACTTGGTGTGGTCGCTGGCGAGGACGAGGAATACCGGTGCGGAAGCCATTGCCTCCTGACCCTTTGCTATGGAGAGACGCAAGTCTTTGTCGCTCACCTTCTTAAGCATGTTGCCATCAGCGATGTAGAGCCATGCTCCGTCCTTGGTGCAGACATAGACGTTGATGTCCTGTGCGTTTATTGCCGACGGGGCTGTGATTTTCTTGCTCTCCGGGCGATTGATGCCACAGGCAGCCCAAAGCAGTTCGGCAAGGTCAGCCTCCGAAACTTCCTTTGTGCTGAACTCCTTTGGAGAGTGGCGCTTCTGAAGCGACTCCATAAGGGTCATTTTCGCACTCTTTGTAGGTGTGGGTAACTGGCGTGTATCGCCTACAGCAACGTTTTCGACACTCGTTGTGGCAAAGTATGTTGATGCCACAACTACTACTGCCAATAATGCCATGGCAGCAAGGATTGTTGTTCTCTTGATATTCATAAGTGTAAGTCTGTTTGTTTGATGCTGCAAATATACACACTTTTTCCTAATAAAAAAAGTTTTTTATGAAAAAGTTGACTGTTGACATTGTTATATCTTTTATTTTTTTCGTTTTTTGTTCTCTGTGGAAAGCGAGCCAACACCACCTTATATATATTGGACGGCATCGGGCATCGCAACATCCACATCAGCCATTCCTGAAATCCAGTCTCCTTACCTGTGACTTTTCAAAAATATATACGGTCCTTTTAAGCACAGAACCTTAACTGTTGTTATTCGATTGTGAAATTGTGCTGCAAAATAAATGAAAAAAGGCGAAACGATATGGCAAAATAGTCTTGAAATATACAAAAATCGTCCAAAAATGCGGAATACACATGATTTCAGTACTTTTTTTGCATTCTTAGAGACTATTTTTTTATGTTTTTATTATAAAAATATGTATCTTTGCAACATAAAAAGCAAAACGGAAACATCAAACTAAAAACATAATAGACAATGAAACGAACTGCATTACTTGCGCTCGCCGTTGCCGTATGTCTCGGCGCCGGCGCACAGACAAAGGGAAGCCATGGCTACCCTATCACACCCGTACCTTTTACTAAGGTGAAAGTGACAGACTCGTTCTGGGGACAGCGACTAAAGGCAAGCCGCGACGTAACCATTCCACTCGCATTCAGCAAATGTGAGGAAACAGGACGCTACACCAACTTTGAGAAGGCTGCCAACCCAAGCGACAGCTACGAGGTGAAGGGATATTCGTTCGACGATACCGACGTGTATAAGACCATAGAGGGAGCAAGCTACTCGCTTCAGACCTATCCCAACAAGAAACTCGTTCACTATATAGACAGTGTACTTGACATCGTAGCGAAGGCGCAGGAAAAGGATGGTTACCTCTATACTTCACGCACCATGAACCCCAAGCACCCACACGAGTGGGCTGGCGACAAGCGTTGGTCGAAGGTGGAAGACCTCAGCCACGAGTTCTACAACCTCGGACACATGGTGGAAGGTGCTGTGGCACACTTCCAAGCAACAGGATCAAGGAAATTCCTCGACATCGCTTGCCGATATGCCGACTGCGTGTGCCGTGAGATTGGCACAAAGCCTGGACAGGTGTGTGTGGTGCCTGGACACCAGATTGCCGAGATGGCGCTCTGCAAACTCTATGTGCTGACAGGCGAGCAGAGATACCTCGACCAGGCAAAGTTCTTCCTCGACTATCGTGGAAAGACAACCATAAAGACTGAATACAGCCAGAGCCACAAGCCTGTTGTGGAACAGGACGAGGCAGTAGGACACGCAGTGCGTGCTGCATACATGTATGCTGGCATGGCAGACGTGGCTGCCTTGACAGGCGACAAGTCTTATATCAACGCCATCGACAACATCTGGAACAACATTGTGGAGAAGAAACTCTACATCACTGGTGGTATCGGTGCGACAAACAACGGCGAGGCTTTCGGCAAGAACTATGAGTTGCCAAACATGTCGGCTTACTGCGAGACCTGCGCAGCCATAGGTAATGTGTATGTCAACTACCGCCTGTTCCTCCTCCACGGCGAGTCAAAATACTACGACGTGCTTGAGCGATCGCTCTACAACGGACTCATCTCAGGCGTGTCGCTCGACGGTGGCGGTTTCTTCTATCCCAACCCATTGGAGTCGATGGGCCAGCACCAGCGCCAGCCTTGGTTCGGCTGCGCCTGCTGTCCGTCAAACATCGCACGCTTCATTCCTTCGCTGCCAGGCTATGTCTATGCAGTGAACAAGCGCGACGTATATGTCAACCTCTTCATGAGCAACACAAGCCAACTCTCAGTTGCAGGAAAAGGCATAACACTGGAGCAGCAGACACAATATCCTTGGGATGGCGACATCGCCATTAAGGTGGCTGCCAACAAGGCAGGACAGTGGGCAATGAAGGTGCGCATACCTGGCTGGGTGCGCAACGAGGTGGTTCCAAGCAACCTATACGAGTTTACCGACAACCTGCGTCCACAATACAACATCACGGTGAACGGCAATGCCGTGAATGGAAAGCTCACCGACGATGGCTATTTCACCATCGACCGCAAGTGGAAGAAGGGCGACGTGGTGCGTGTTCATTTCGACATGGACCCACGAACAGTACGCGCCAACAACAACGTGGAAGCTGACCGCGGTTTTGTAGCAATAGAGCGTGGTCCTATAGTATATTGCGCAGAGTGGCCAGACAACGACTTCGACATTATGGGTGCACTGGTGAACCAGAGTCCTAAGATGACTGTTGAGGACGGAACACTTCACGCCAAGGATAAAAAGGTGGCTGACTATTATATTAAGGTGATAAAGACCGACGCACAGCTCCTCAGTTTCGACAAGCAAGGCCGTCTGAACACAAAGGACGTGAAGCTGAGCCTCATTCCTTACTACGCTTGGTGCCATCGTGGCAGCGGCAAGATGCGCGTATGGCTGTCGCAAGACCTCAGTTCCTCTCGTCCTGAGCAACCGGCAACACTTGCCTCGCTGAGCAAGGTAACAGCCTCAACTCCTGCCGCTTCGCTCTCGGCTGTCAACGACCGCCTTGTGCCAAAGGACGGCACCGACCGTTCAATGCCTTACTACCACTGGTGGCCAAAGCAGGGTGTGACAGAGTGGATTGCCTACGAGTTCCCGGAGGCATCGACAGTACAGTCGTCAACAGTATATTGGTATGACGATGGTCCTTGGGGCGGTTGCCGCGTGCCAAAGGCATGGCGCATTTTCTTCAAGAACGACAACGGCGAATGGCAGTCTGTAAGCGGTGCCGACAAGTACCCGACAACGAAAGGTACTGCCTGCACGGTGAACTTCGAGCCAGTGAAAACAAAGGCAATAAAAATAGAGATTGACCTTCCTTCTGATAACTCTGCTGGACTCTTTGAATGGAGTGTGAAATAAAAATCACGAATAGTATCACAATCCGCAAAGATAGTATCATAGATGTATTGAAAACTTTTCTAACTTTGCAGCCGAAAAAGTTCTCATATATTTGGTTTAGTGATTTTTTAGTTGAATGTGGAGGGGAAAACGAACGTGAGTCCGTCTTCCCCTCACTTTTTATATGATGTTACGGAAAAGATTGTCGAACTTGTCGAAATGCGAGTCCTCGCTTGGAGACATAATCCATGCCAAGGGACGGTCGTGATACATAGAGGCTACGAGAGAAAAAGTGCTCGGAGCTCCAATTATATAGTCGCACTCTGACAACATGAAGAGGTCCTCGGCAGGGTTGCCGTTGGGAATGTGGAGTGTGATGTCGGCGCCAACAGCCTCCTTGATGGACATAAGGTTAGGGTCGTTGCCACAAACGAAGACCTCAACCTTGCTGTCAGGATGAAGGGCGACGAAACGGCGTATCACCTCAGCATATTGCGCATCGGAATAGAAAAACCTGCCTCCCTGCCAGGTCTTGTAGTCGCCACGACGCACGTGGACTCCGAGTTTCAGTGCCTTCACGTCCATCATTGGCCTTACCTTTGCTACAATGTCAGGGTCGAAAGCGAAAAGGCTTACTATCTCTTGCTTATATTTCAGGAAGAGGTCGTAATAGCGCACTTCCCATCCCTCCACCACCAGCGTTTTCCTTGTTTCGAGCAGGTGTTGTGCTTCGGGATTGCCGTTGAAAGAATGGAAAGCCGCCACAGGCAGCAATCCCAATTTTGCGGCAAACTTGGCAAAAACGTATGTTGCAAACCAATGCCAGCGAGTATGGCAGATGTGAAAATACGGATATTTATATGCAAACCGCATCGACACAGCTGTTCTGCCATGTTCCCTTGCCCATGCATATACATGTCCGAACTGCAGGATGTTGTTGCACATCCTTCCCTTATCTCTTACGAATATCATTGCGGCGTTGGTGTTCAATTATTTTTGCCAAGGTGACGAATTTGTAGAAACTGTATAGAACGGCATTGATGAAACCTGCCATTCCCCTTCGTATTCCCCCCTTGAAGAAGTAGCTGCGTATGAAGCGCCAAAGGGGCGACACGACGAGATCGACAGGAGTTACCCGTTTCCCGCTTCGCTTCTCCACCTCATTGTCGGTGTAGAGGTCGGTCTTCCGCAAGCGCATGCTTATGGTGTCGTCGGCGAGATGGATAAAAGCCAGTTCGTCGCGTTCCTTAGGCAGATGGCCCAACGGTCCGTTCACTTTCGGGAAGGTGTGGACATAGGGCGGCCATTCCGTTCCTTCCTTTATGAAGAAGCGAAGCTGGTAGTCGGGATAGTCGAAGAGTCTCTCCATGAAGTAGTTCTTCCTTGGGATGTAGAGTCCTGCCGGACAGTCGGGCTCGGCAATCCTTTTGTAGAGATACTCCCGAAGTTGTGGAGTCACCAGTTCGTCGGCATCGACCACAAGCACCCAAGGCGACGAGGCAGACTGTATGGCGAAGGTTCTTGCGGGCTCTGCACTCTTATGGTCAGCTTTCGGGAATGTCACAATCTTGCAGCCATATTCCGACGCGACGGCGAGTGTGCCGTCTGTGCTTTCCATGTCACAAACCACACACTCGTCGAACCCTTTTACCGTTTCGAGCACCTTGGCGAGCGTCCGCTCTGCATTGTAGGTGTTGATAACTACCGATATTTTTCTTTCCGTCATATTGTTTGTTTAACTCCTTTTCCTTATTTCTTTTATCCCCAGCCATTTCCGGATTTTCTCCATTGGCGACATGTGCCAGCTGTGGGCACAGAGGTGAATGGCATAGCTGTTTGGCGTCACCTCGTGTTTGTTTCCTGCAAAAGTTTCGGAAGGATAGATGTGGATTCTTCCTGGCAGTTGCTGGTCGATGTCCTTGTACAGGAAACCCATTCCCTCTGCCACTCTCGCATAGATATATGGCGACAGTACATTGGTGGCTATGGATCCATCCTCGTTGACGAAATGTTTGTCGGCATACCAGTCCATCACCTTCTTCACGAAGGTACAACCTTTCTCCGCGCCCATCACGGCAGCCTGAATCTGTATTCCCTCGATATACTTGTCTGCCGTGCGTCTTCCTTCCGCGTCGATATATTGCATGGTGCCGCATTTCTCTATCTGTGCCGTGTGGTATTCCATGCTTGAGAAGAAGGAGTTGTCGAGGAAGTCGTCAAACCTCTTCAGCAGCACCACGTCGGAGTCGAGATAGATGCCTCCTTCGGTGTAGAGTGCATACATGCGTATATAATCGGCGGCGAAAGCCCATTTCTTGGCTTCGAAAGCCTCTTTCACGTATGGTATTGACTCTACGTCGAAGTTCTCGGTACTCCATCTGACTATTTCGTAGTCGGGATGAGTCTTCCGCCAAGTGTCCATACACTTGCGTATCTTTCTTGGGAAAGGCTCATCCGACAGCCAGCAGTAATGTATTCTCTTGGGAATCATGTCTGTTTGTTTTTTCTTATTCCTGTGGCAACATAACAATCTCCGCCATGTTGCCCTGCTTCAGCAGTTCAGCCACGAAGGCAGAAACCGTTTCTGGTGTCTGTGCCTCTATAATGGCTTTGGCATCGGTATGGAAATCCACCTTGTAGGCCTCGTTGCCGTAGATGATGTTTAACCAATAGTTGTTGGTCTTTGCCATGTCGTCAAGGTTCTTGAGCATATATTCCTTCACCTTTGCCAACAGGTCGGCATCGCAGGTCTTTGCAAGATTCTTTATCTCATCATGTATTATACCAAGAGCCTCGTCTGCCTTTTCCGGTTTCATTGGGCAGTAGGCACTTATCAACGCATAGGTGCCGAAGTCGTTTCGGTAGAATGTAGGACTTGCGCCGCAGCTGTATGCTGCACTTGCCTCTTCTCTGATCTTCTTAAGGTATATCATGCTCAGCACCTGTGCCGCCATGCTTGTCTTAACGTTGTTCTCGTAGGTGTAAGGAACATTATCCATTCTCCATACGATGAGTGAGTTGGACTGTGGCGACTCCATCTTGCGCTTGAAGTTGTTTACTGCCACTCCCTTGAACTGTGTGAAAACGTTTCGGGTCACCGCCTTTTGTTTCTTTGTCGGCAACGATGCCAGATATTGCTCAATGAGCGGACGAATAGTGGCTTCGTCGTAGTTGCCAATGATATAGAATGTAAAGTCACCTGCGTTGGCGGTGGCAGCCTTTGCCATTTCGAGTATGCGGTCGTAGCTGACGTTTTTAAGGTCGGCAGTCTCAAGTGACGCGAATCGTGGATTGTGGCAGTTCATGGTCACGTTCACTGAGTCGTTGAATGCAGATTCAGGAGATATCGCCTTGTTTTTCAGCACTATCTCGCATTGCTTCATCAGGTTGTCAAACGATTCCTGGTCTTTCTTTATGTTGGTGAAATAGAGATAGACGAGTTGCAACATTGTTTCAATGTCGCCAGGTGTTGACGAACCGCTGATGTTGGTGCGTGTATTTGCCATAGAGAGCGATGCGTTTGCAATTTTTCCTGCCAGTGCCTTGCTCAGTTCTGTGCTTGAGAAGTTGCCCAGACCGCTGTAGTTTATCACATCGTCAAAGAGTTTTATGTTGGCGAAATCGTCGCTGCCATAAGTAGATGTTCCGCCCACAGCCTCACCTTTAAGCAGCACCTGGTCTTTTTTGTACTCGGTTTTCTTTATTATCACACGTGCGCCGTTTGACAGGGTCAGTTCCTTGTATCCAAGGGTTTTGTTCTCTGTTTCCTTCTTTATCGAACCTTTCTTGGGCAGAGTGCTCATTATGGGCTCGTTCTTCACATTGTCAACATAAGGTTCCAGTTTCTCGTTGCGCACGTCGTTGACAGCCTTCAGTATGCTCTCCCTTGTTGGATAGGTGTTGCCTTCTTTCTCGTTTTGGAAGCAGATGACGACGAGGTTTGAGTCAGTTTTCGGCACGAGAGCCTTCATCGCCTCGTTTATCGCCTCCAATGGTATCATCGGCACCATCTGTTTCATGGTCTGATAAGTGAAGTCGATGGATGGAATAGGCTCGTTGTCGAGGAAGTGCTGTTGGTATTGCCTGCAGAACTGGGTGTTGTATCGTTTGTCTTTGTTGCTGTATGATTTTTCCAGTGCGCTGAGTGTGTTTGCCTTGGCACGCGAATATTCGGTGGCGGTGAAGCCAAACTCTGCTGCACGCAGTGCCTCACGATATGACGCGGCGAGCGAGGCCTCTATCTTCCCGTCCTTTGGTGTTGCGCTAAGTTCAAAGGCCTCCTTTGTCTTGGCGAAGAGGAAATGTCCGTCGCTAACCTGAGCTCCCACGAACGGGCTCTCTGCTTTCTGTGCATATTCTGCGAGACGTGCGTTGAGCATGTCGTTGGCGGTGCTCTTTATGTATTCGCCTATAAGGTAGTCTATTGTTGACTTTGCCTCTTTTGGCACTGCATTATGCTTGAACATCATTGTCAGCATGGTTGTTTTCTGCTCCTTGTCCTTGTCAATGATGACAATAGGCTCGCTGTTGTCGGGCACAGCCTCGGCAACCACAGGTTTCGGGTTTTCGGGCATTTTTATTCCTCCGAAGAATTCTTTTATCTTTCCTTCCACGTAGTTGACGTCAACATCGCCTACTACAATGATGCCCTGGTTGTCTGGTCTGTACCATGTCTCGTAGTAGTTGCGCAGGAACTTTGGCTCAAAATTGTCTATCACGCTCATCAGTCCTATTGGCATGCGGAGTCCGTATTTGCTGTCGGGGTAAATTTTCGACAAGTTGCGCTCCAGCAAACGCTGAATGGCGGAGTTGCGCATGCGCCACTCCTCGTGAATCACACCTCGTTCTTTGTCTATCTCGTCCTTGTCGAGCAGCAGTCCGTCAGCCCAGTCGCTGAGAATTATCAAGCAAGTGTCCACTGCTCCTGCAGTCTTTGTAGGCACATTGTTGATGTTATAGACTGTCTCGTCGATGCTGGTGTAGGCATTAAGGTCTGTGCCGAATTTCACGCCTATCGACTCGCAGTAGCGAATTATGCCGTTGCCTGGGAAATGTTTTGTGCCGTTGAAGCACATGTGTTCGAGGAAGTGAGCCAATCCGCGTTGTTCCTCTTCCTCCTGGATAGATCCCACCCGTTGCGCGATATAGAAGTCGGCTCTGTTCTCCGGCCAGTTGTTGTGGCGGATGTAATAGGTAATGCCATTGTCTAACTTTCCGATTTTCACGTCGGGGTCAACAGGTATTGGTGGCATCTGCTGGGCGAATGCCACGACAGACGATGCTGCCATCAATACTACAATAAGAAGTTTTCTCAATCTCATTTTATTATCTTTTTTGTTTATACCTATTTATATTACGTTGCCGTTGCGGAAAAAGGGAACTCTTGCCTTTATTTTTTTAATTATTTAAGTTTCCCACTTGTCAACTCGTCAACTAAATATTTTTCTTCACTCTCATAATCGTCAGTCCATCTCGCACAGGCAGTATCACCTTCTCAACCCTATTGTCATTGGCAATATAGTCGTTGAAGTGTCGGATGCCTATGGTTTGTTGGTCGCGGTCGTATTCCGGGTCAACCACATGTCCGTCCCACAGGGTGTTGTCGGCAATGATGAATCCTCCTGGGCGCATCACTCCAAGCGCCATCTCGTAGGTCTCTATGTAAGTGCGTTTGTCGCCATCGATGAAAGCCATGTCGAAAGTCACTCCGAGCCTTGGCGCTTCCGTTATGGCATCGCCAATGATAAACTCTATCTTGTCGGCGACATCGGAACCCTCAATCCAAGGTCTTGTGAAGTCTTCCTGTTCGTCGTTTATCTCGAAAGTATAGAGTTTTGCGCCCTCTTCAAGTCCTTCAGCCATGCTGATGGCACTGTATCCACTAAAGGTTCCCACCTCCAGGATATTCTTTGGTCTCACCATCTCCACCAGCATTTTCAGCAGTCGTCCCTGCAGGTGTCCGCTTGCCATGCGTCCGTGCAGCAACTCTATGTTCGTTGCCCTGTAGAGCCTGTAGAGATAGTCGCCCTCTGCATCAATGTGCTCCAGCACATATTTTTCCAACAATTCTTCACTCTTCATTGACTTCGTCTATTCTTCACTCTTAATTCTTCACTCTCAAACCCTCTATTGCAAGTCGATATGAATCCATGCCAAAGCCGCAGATGACACCGAGACATGCACATGAGATGTATGAATGGTGGCGGAACTCCTCACGCTTGTGGACATTGGAGATGTGAACCTCTATCACCGGAGCCTTGAGGGAGCGGATGCAGTCCTGCAGGGCAATGCTCGTGTGGGTGTAGGCACCGGCGTTGAGCACTATTCCGTCGCAACTGAAACCTACCTCCTGCAATTTGTTTATCAACTCACCCTCAACGTTGCTCTGGTAGTAGCCAATCTCAATGTCAGGATAGAGGCTGCGCAACTTCTCAAGGTATGAGTCCATGGTGTTTGAGCCGTAAATACCTGGCTCGCGGGTGCCCAAGAGGTTAAGATTTGGACCATTTATTATCTGAATCTTCATAATATCGGTTTTTTTTTATATATTTGCAGGCAAAATTACAAAAAACTGTAGAAATGAGCAAGAAAACGGAGGCAAATATCGTAAAACGATACAAAAGATTCCTTAAATTGGAACGAAATTTCTCCCAAAACACCATCGATGCCTATCTTAACGACATCGAGAAGCTGCTGATTTACTCTGCCGACAACGGTCTCGACATTCTCACACTGAAACTCGACGACCTTCAGCATTTCGCGGCTTCTCTCCACGATATCGGCATCGGTGCCGTGTCGCAGTGCAGAGTGCTTTGCGGCGTGAGGTCGTTCTTTCGTTTCCTCCAACTCGACGGTTTCCGCATCGACGATCCCTCCGAGCTGCTCGAGTCGCCACAGATGGGCGAACACCTGCCCGAAGTATTGTCAACCGAGGAAGTCGATATGCTCGAGAACTCCATCGACCTGTCGAAATGGGAAGGTCAGCGCAACCGCGCCATCATTGAGGTGCTCTTCTCCTGCGGACTGCGTGTCAGCGAGTTGGTGTCGCTGAAACTCTCAGGGCTCTATCTCGACGAACAGTTCATACGCGTCATGGGCAAGGGCTCCAAGGAACGTCTCATCCCAATTTCCGAAAAGGCAATAAAAGAGTTGCAACTTTGGTTCATCGACCGCAACCTTATGAAGATAAAGCCAGGAAGCCGCGACTTCGTTTTCCTCAACCGCCGTGGAGGTCAGCTGACACGCACCATGATTCTCATCATGATAAAGCGGCAAGCCATTGAAGCAGGCATCACCAAGACTATCAGCCCTCACACCCTGCGCCACTCCTTTGCCACCGCTCTGCTCAAAGGCGGCGCCGACTTGCGCGTGATACAGTCGCTTCTTGGTCATGAGAATATCTCGACAACGGAAATCTACACACACCTTGACGAAACTGAAATACGCGAGGAAGTGCTGCGCCACCACCCTCGAAACATGAAAAAAGACCTTTCTTGATGCAAAAAAATCATCAAAAAAGCGGTTTTGTACAATTTTGCTATTCTTTTGGACTATTGTTTTATTCGATTATAGTTTTTTTTCGTTACTTTGCACGGCAAATCTATTACGAGAAATAATAAAAAAAGGGCTCTACAGATTTTGTCCGTGGATTGCCCACGCAAAAACTGTTAGCCAAATATCGCCGAGCAACGGTACATTATTCAAAATAAAAGTGTAACTTTGCACCATGGCAAAAAAGTTTTAGTGCTTTTATTTTGTATTTCACTCAACTTGCACTACCTTTGCACAAATTTTAAAAAAGAAATATGAAAAGAATAGCAATGGTAACAGGAGCGACAAGCGGAATAGGCGAGGCTTGCGCCCGAAAATTCGCTCAGGGCGGATACGACATCATCATTACAGGAAGAAACAGCGAGAGACTGAAGGCCGTGGAAGAGGAACTGACACAGACGGGCGCAAAAGTGCTGGCGCTGAACTTCGACGTGCGCAACAGAGAGGCTGCACAAGAGGCAGTAAACTCATTGCCAACAGATTGGCGCAACATCGATGTGCTCATAAACAATGCAGGGTTGGCACTGGGTCTGGAACCTGAATATGAGGGTGACATGAACGACTGGGAGACTATGATTGACACAAACATCAAGGGCCTGCTGACGATGACAAGACTCATTGTGCCAAGAATGGTGGAACGCAACGTGGGACATGTGATAAACATAGGATCTGTGGCTGGCGATGCGGCATACGCGGGCGGAAACGTTTATTGCGCCACAAAAGCAGCGGTGAAGACAATATCCGACGGACTGCGCATTGACCTCGCTCAAACTGCCGTGAGAGTGACAAACCTGAAGCCGGGACTGGTGGAGACACACTTCAGCAACACACGATTCCACGGCGACGACCTGCGCGCAGAGAAAGTGTATCACGGCATTAAGCCACTGACAGGCGACGACATTGCCGACACGGCATTCTATGCTGCCTGCGCACCGGCTCACGTGCAGATAGCCGAAGTGCTTATACTTGCCACTCACCAGGCTAACGGCAGCGTGATCTACAGGGAGGAATAATACTCCTTCAACTCACGGGCAAGCTGTGCAAGAGCCTCAGTGTCACCATTGCCATACCGACGCCAAATGGACTTTATATTTGGTATGAGAGGTGTGAGGTTAGGGGCGAGAGGTGAGGAACTTGAGGTGAGAGAGGATGAGAACATCGGGTCTTGACAACGGAAGAGGTGGAGAAGGTCGGCAACGGTGGCTGGCGACAGTTTTACAAGTTTTGCCAACTCCACCACCTCAGGAGTCTCAGGAACCATGGTGATTGGAGTGAGACGGAAATAGAGGTCGAGAACAAGAATGAGAACCACGGGAGTGACACCTGTGGACCCAATATGACGGAAGTCGCACTCGAAACTCTCTGTGACCTCAACTCCCTCGTAGAACTCATCGGCACTGCCAAAGCCCTTCATTCCCCGCAGCAGCCTTACGGCACGCGAGAGTTTTCTCGGGTTGTCGGCATACTCGTCCCATATCCTTTCTATCCTCGGAGTGCTTATAGCCTCTATCTGCTGCTGCCTTGCCCTTATCTCCCGCGGATGGACATGAATCTCCATTCCGAGGTCGACGGCTGCCTTGGAGTAAAGTGGCTTCACGCCAGTGGGCTTAGACATGTAGAGTTGCATGACGTAGAGCCAGTAATCGTCGTTCCAATTTGATTTTTTCGCCATGAAAAGTTATTTTTATCAGTTAGATGTTGCAAATATACGATATTTTTTCTATTTTTGCACTCAAAAGAACAATT
>CALZDK010000030.1 GCA_945637645.1 uncultured Prevotella sp. | reverse complement strand
ACAAAAAAACAAAAACACGTGGGGTAACCGCGGTAACCGGGGTAACCGGGTAACCCTACCCCAAATCTCCCCTCACGAGGAGATTTTTTTTTCATCCCGAGGCAGCAAACCACAGCCATCGGTTACCGCGGTTACCTCGGTTACCTCACGTGTTTTAATTCTACCGAATTTGAGGGAATTTGGACTGCCTTAGGCTTGCCGATACAAAATCCGGGACAATGGCGCTCCACATAGAGGACAACTATTGCAGAAATAGGAAAAAAGCAGTACCTTTGCAGCATGAGATTCTCAAGATATGGATAACTTCCGGAACATAAAGAAATCACTTGTCGTGCCCTTCTTTGGGAAAAGCGGGGATGAATCGCATTTGGCGCATTATCTGTCGCTGGCGCTTCAGCATGTAGGGCGAGGGATTGGCAGAGCTGAACTTGCGGGGATTGGGCAATGTGGCGGCAACGAGAGCACACTGGGCGCGAGTGAGATCCTTTGCCTCACGGTCGAAATGGTATTCCGCAACTGCATCGGCACCGTAGATTCCGTCGCCCATCTCTATGGAATTGAGATAGACCTCCATTATGCGCTGCTTGCTCCACATTATTTCTATAAGACTGGTGAAATATGCCTCAAGACCCTTGCGCACCCATGTGCGTCCAGGCCAAAGGAAAACATTTTTGGCTGTCTGCTGACTGATGGTACTTGCTCCGAGCTTCGGCTTGTCCTTCTGAGTACGGTTGCGCTTTGCCGCCTTTTCTATGGCCTTGAAATCAAATCCGTGGTGCTGCATGAAACGTTGGTCCTCGCTCGCCATGACGGCAACGGGTAGCGACGGCGACATTTCCTCAAGCGGCACCCAGTGGTGATGCATCTTCGGTGTCTTGCCGTCGGAGATCTGCTGTCCAAGGCGAATGAACATAAGGGGAGTGAAATAGACAGGAACGAAACGAAGTGCCACAACAGCAAGAATGGTGGAGCCAAAGAAGGCTACCACCACCCATTGTAACACGATTCTTATCCTGCGGAGAAGAAATTTCGTAACTATCATATTAGTTCAGAGTTCCGTTTTCTGCAGCCTTGATCATCTCCTGGCTTGCATACATATAAACCTCCACACGGCGGTTCTGCTCCTTGCCTGCTGCTGTTGAGTTGTCGGCAACAGGATTTGCCTCGCCAAGACCCTCAACACTCTTGATCTGAGCTGCGCTTACGCCAAGAGCCTGAAGATAGGTAGAAACTGATGTGGCACGGTCGAGAGAGAGAGCCTTATTCTTCTCAGCACTCTGAGCTGCTGTAGAATTCTTCCAACCTGTGTTGTCGGTATAGCCCTGAATGGCAACGTCGCAAGCGGTGTTGTTCTTCAGCACCTGTGAGAACTGCTGGAGAGATGACTTTGCTGTTGCGGAGAGGTCAGCCTTTCCTGTCTGGAAGAGGATGCCAGAGTCGAAAGTCACCTTCACTGCCTGCAAACCATTGGCGTCAGTAACCGACTCTACCTGTGCGTTCTGCACAGCCTCTGCCTCTGCCTTTGCCTTGTCCATCTTCTTGCCGATGAGTGCGCCTGCGCCGGCACCTACCGCGCCACCTATGGCAGCTCCAACAGCAGTGTTGCCTGCAATCTTACCAACGATGGCACCCAAGAGCGCGCCGCCGCCAGTGCCTATGGCAGCACCTTTTTGTGTGTTGTTACAACCTGCCACGACGAGAGCGAGGCAAAGAACGAAAGAAAATACCTTAATTTTTTTCATTTTGTGATATTGTTTAATTATAAAAGTTTATCGTTATCTCTTTTTTTAGGCTGCAAAGTTAGTGTAAAAAATCCATTTGACGAAAAAAACGAGTACTTTTTATAGTTTTTACACAATAGAATATATTAAAACCAAAATAAAAGTCGATAAATGCTTTGCGTTTAAATATTTTTTTGTACCTTTGCAGAAAGATTGAATAAACACCAAAAAGAAAATGGCAAAAGAATTAAAGGATTTGACAAAGAGAGCCGACAACTACAGCCAGTGGTACAACGACCTGGTAGTGAAGGCTGACCTGGCAGAGCAGTCTGCCGTAAGAGGTTGTATGGTGATAAAACCATACGGATATGCAATTTGGGAAAAGATGCAGCGCCAGCTCGACGCTATGTTCAAGGAGACCGGTGTGCAGAACGCCTATTTCCCGCTGCTCATACCAAAGTCTTTCCTCTCGCGCGAGGCTGAGCATGTGGAAGGCTTTGCCAAGGAGTGTGCCGTGGTGACACACTATCGCCTCAAGGCAAAGGAGGACAAGAGCGGAGTGGAGGTTGACCCTACCGCGCGCTTGGAGGAAGAGCTGATAATAAGACCTACATCGGAGACAATAATCTGGAACACATATAAGAACTGGATACAATCGTGGCGCGACCTGCCACTGATGTGCAACCAGTGGTGTAACGTTATGAGATGGGAAATGCGCACACGCCCATTCCTCCGCACAAGCGAATTCCTCTGGCAGGAGGGACACACAGCCCACGCCACACGAGAGGAGGCTGAAGAGGAGGCACAGAAGATGCTGAAGGTGTATGCCGACTTTGCGGAGAAATGGATGGCAGTGCCTGTTCTCCAGGGTGTGAAGAGCGAGACAGAGCGTTTCGCCGGAGCCCTCGACACTTACACCATCGAGGCAATGATGCAGGACGGAAAGGCCCTTCAGAGCGGCACAAGCCACTTCCTCGGACAGAACTTCGCAAAGGCTTTCGACGTTACTTACCTCAACAAGGACAACAAGCCTGAGTATGTTTGGGCTACATCGTGGGGCGTATCAACACGTCTTATCGGCGCACTCATAATGACCCACTCCGACGACAACGGCCTCGTGTTGCCTCCACGTCTCGCACCTATCCAGGTTGTAATCATTCCTATTTCAAAGGGCGGCGAGCAGTTGCAGCAGATAAGCGACAAGGTGCTCCCGATTGTTGACGAGCTGAAGAAGAAGGGCATCAGCGTGAAGTATGACGACGCTGAGAACAAGCGTCCGGGATTCAAGTTCGCCGACTATGAGCTGAAGGGCGTGCCTGTGCGCCTCGTGTTGGGAGCCCGCGACCTTGAGAACGGCACCATAGAGGTGATGCGCCGCGACACTCTCGAAAAGGAGACAGTGCAGCTTGAGGGCATTGCCGACTACGTTGAGAAACTCCTCGACGAGATACAGGACAACATCTTCGAGAAGGCACGCAAATACCGCGACGAGCGCGTTTATGAGTGCGACAACTACGAGGAGTTCAAGGAGCGCATAAAGGACGGAGGCTTCTTCCTCTGCCACTGGGACGGCACCGCAGAGACCGAGGCAAAGATTAAGGAGGAGACTCAGGCAACAATCCGCTGTGTGCCTTTCGCCTACGAGCAAACCCCAGGCGTGGATATGGTGAGCGGGAAACCTGCCAAATGTAGGGTTATCATAGCGAGAAGCTATTGATATAGGAGAGTTTGAATAGTTTGAGGGGTTTGAGGAGTTTGAGGAGTGTTTTAACTCCCTGAACTCCCCCTCCTACAATCCCCTACAATCCCCTACCTTCACCTACCCTCACCTACCCTTCCAAAAAAATCTAAAAACTACCTTACTATGAATAAAGCCATTGTTATAAAATGTCTGTTGACATTGACGCTGACCGTCGGTAACCTGCTGTCCGCACACGGGCAACAGCTACAGGCCGCCTTGTCACACTATTCCACCGACGACGGTCTCTGCTCAAATGCCGTGTCGGACATTAAACAAGACGGATACGGATATATATGGATAGCCACCTGGAACGGGCTGTCGCGATTTGATGGCTTCAACTTCTACAACTACAAGACTGGAGGTCAAAGCCGTGTGCCACTGCTCCACAACAGAATAAGCGACATCGAAATAGACAGGATGCAGAACGTGTGGATGAGGATGTACGACGGTCGTGTTTTCGTGCTCGAACGTCGCACCGACCGAATAGTTAATCCGTTCACCGACGTCAGTGGATACAAAGATTTCCGCTCTACAAGCAAACTCAGCGTAACCCACAATGGAGACATTCTGATTCTGATGGACGGAGTGGGAATATACAGAATGAAGAGCACTCTGAACGGAATAAGCAAACAACTAATAACCACCGAGAGACTGAAAGCCACATCAATAGTGGAAGGCTATAAGGACGACCTGTGGGTGGGAACTGACAAGGGCATACACCAGTTCAACTCGAGCAGCGAGACAATAGACGGTATTGGAATACTTGAAGAGGAGTCTATAATGTGTATGTACTCAAACGGTTATAACATCTATGCCGGTACAACATCGGGCAAGATAGTGGAATGGTCGTATGGCGAGGAGCCACGACTGCTGCTGCAACTCCAAGAACCAGTACGAACACTGTTCAAAGACTCAAGAGGATCTGTCTGGTTTGCCACCGACAAGCAAGGAATATCGCGCCTCGACCTAACCAACGGCACAACGAAGGACTATGAGCAAACCGTAACGGTGCCGGAATATGACCAGCATACGGCAAAGGTGACAGAAGTCAGCGGAGTGATATGGGTGAACATGAACCATGGCGGATTCGGCTACTTCAACCGCGAGAAGGACGAAATAGAATATTTCCACAACAACCCGATGAATCCGTGGGAACTCTCAAACACCCTCGCCTCGTTCCTTGCACTTCCGGAGGGAGTGATATTCGAGGCTACGAGCCGAAAGGGACTTGAGAAACTCGAGATACTGAAAAAGACTATCAACAGGTTGCCGATTTACGAGGGAGCACAAGGCCAGAACACCAACGAGGTGAGAGCCATCTTCTACGACAAGGAGAGAAGACTGCTCTTTGCGGGAAACAAGAAAGGACTGCTAAAAATAACCGACGGAGTGCACATGAACTACTACAACGACGTGGGAGGTACAGGCGACTTCGGACGAATCTACGGCATAAGCAAGGACAGAAAAGGCAACTATTGGATAAGCACCAAAGGTACGGGAATAATAAAGATGACACCTGCTGGAGGCGGCTACCGCTATGCAAGATACAGAATGGAGAAAGGCAGGCAGATATGGCTTAACGACGAGAACATCTACGCCACTGTGGAAGATCCTTACGGTAACATCTGGATAGCAACCTACGGCGGAGGAGTGAACGTGTTGACAAAGGACAAGAACGGAACGGAGATAATTGCCAACTGCGACAACATAATGCGTCACTACCCGAAAAACGAGTACAGGAAAGTAAGAACCCTTGCCATGGACAAACGGGGACGAGTATGGGCAGGCACCACCGACGGAGTGTTGATAATGGAGAAAAGAGGAAACCACATTAAGATGACTCGCGTGGAAAACAGCGAGGAAGTGGAGGCAAACCTGAACAGCAAGGATATCATTGAGCTGAAATGCGACGCAAAAGGCACAATGTGGATTGGCACAAACGGAGGAGGACTTAGCCGATGCATAAACACCAACGCCGATAACGGATTCAAGTTCGAGACTTTCGGCAGCAGCGACGGACTGCCTTCGGAGGAAATAAAAAGCATCACCTTCGACGCTGCAGGCAACGTATGGTTTGCCACAGACCACATGCTCTGCTCGTTCGACACTAAAAGACATATCTTCAGCACATTCGGCATTCAAGACGGTGTGGACGACTGCATCTGCTCTGAGGGAGCAGCTGCCACCACGGCACGAGACAACCTCGTGTTTGGTACGCAAGACGGATATTATTTCGTCGACAAGAACAAGCTGACCGGCGGAAAGGGATTGGCGCTGAAACTGCAGATTACAGACTTCTTCCTCAACGATGAACTAATTTCCCCAAGACTTAACAACCTGTTAGACTACTATGTGCCAGAGACAAAGGAGGTGACACTGCCTGATCATAATTCACTCTTCTCGTTCCGTTTCGCCTCGCTCAACTATCAGCTGCAGCACAGGGTACACTACCAGTATTATCTCGAAGGCTACGACAAGCAATGGCACACCGCCGACAAGGAACGCACGGCGAGCTACTCCAACCTGCCGTCGGGAAAATATATTCTCCGCATAAAGGCATCGCTCTTGGAGTCGCCCGACAAGATAGACATGAAGTCGATAACAATCATCGTACCACCTTCGTTCTTCCTCTCTTCGTCGGCCATCTGGATTTATATGGTAGTCTTTATTCTCTTAACAGTGGGATTGCTTATCTGGAGACAAAACAAGATGATGGACATGATGGAGCGCAGGCGAAAGGCAGAGGGAGAGGAAGCTACGAAAGCCGAGAGTTCCGACGAGAAGAAAGAGGAAGAAATCGTTGCCCAGGAGGAAGATATTCCTGAAACTGAAATAATAGAGGACGCGGTGATTATGGACGATGACAACATATCTGCAAATAAATTCTAAAAAACGGATTGATTTGTTGTGGATATAACAATAAAGCATTACCTTTGCACAAAATTTCGGGACCGTATCAGAAAGATAGGGATACTCATCAAATAAATTAGAAAACACGAGTAGTCTTCCTTTGCCAATGGCGGGCCACATTCTTCGGATAGCCGCAAGGCCGGTGGATTACAAAAGCGGGGAGACGCTCAAACCTTATTCAATAAGGAGTTTTCATCATCTTCGGGTACGGTCCCTTTTTCCTATTCATATACATTATTTATATTTTAGAACACATGTTTTCCGGAATTATTGAAGAATACGCCACGGTGACGGCAATAAGCCGCGACCGCGACAACATCGACCTTACATTGAAATGCTCTTTTGTAGGAGAGCTGAAGATTGACCAAAGCGTGGCACACAACGGTGTATGCCTTACGGTGGTGAGAAACAACGGAGAGGAGTATGTGGTGACAGCCATGAAGGAAACTCTCGAAAGAAGTAACCTCGGCGACCTGAAAGTGGGCGACAGGGTGAATGTGGAACGTTCGATGATGATGAACGGACGACTTGACGGACACATCGTACAGGGACACGTTGACCAAACAGCCACATGCACGGCAATAGACGACGCTAACGGCAGCAAGTATTTCACTTTCCACTATGAGTACGACAGGGAGAAGGCACGACACGGATATTTCACCGTTGACAAGGGCAGTGTTACCGTGAACGGAGTCTCGCTAACGGTATGCAACCCCACGAAAGACTCGTTCCAGGTGGCAATAATACCCTATACATTTGAGCATACCAATTTCCACGATATTGAAGTGGGAACGAAGGTGAACATAGAATTTGACATCTTGGGGAAATATATAGCAAGACTGAAAGAGGTGGAGTGATAAATACTCCACCTCTTTGTTGTTAATAAAAGTAAACATACAACATTACGACAGTAAAAAAAGGCTCACTTTTTCTACTAACTTGCTGATAATATCTATTATGTTTTGATATTTCCCGATTTTTTCTCAACTTTGCACCGACAAAATGAAGAAAGAATATGAAGACAAAGTATTTATTCCTTATGTCATTGTTGCTGCCACCCTTACCTCTGTTGGCACATGAAGGGGAAAAGGCAGACAACGTGACAAACGCACAGGCCACACAACACAAGTGGACACTCGACGATTGCATAAGGCATGCAATGGAGAACAGCATAGAGCTGAAAAAAAGCCAAGTCAGCATCCTATCCTCCAAAGAGGACGTGGAACAGGCAAAGGCGGCTCTCCTACCCTCCCTCAATGCATCGACAAACCAGTCGTTCGGATGGAGACCATGGAACGAGGCGGGAGTAAGCACTGTGGCAAACGGCACCGTGGTGAACAAAGTGAGCAAGACCTACTACAATGGCAACTATGCGGTGAACGCACAATGGACATTGTGGAACGGCAACCGAAACCACAACACGCTGAAGCAAAACAAACTCACGGCGGAAAAAGCCGAACTGGACTCTGCAACCACTGCTAACGCACTGAAGGAGGAAATAGCAAACCTGTATGTGCAAATCCTGTATCTCAACGAGGCAATAGCGGTGAACAAGCAGAGCTATGCCACAAGTCTCAAGAACGAGGAAAGCGGAAAAGCACAGGTGGAAGTGGGAAAAATGTCGAAAGCCGACCTTGCGCAACTCACGGCTCAGACCAAGCAGGACGAGTATAACATCGTCAGCGCACAAGCGGAAACGGCAAGGGCAAAGCTACAGCTGAAGCAACTGCTTGAGCTCGACGGTGACACCGAATTCGACATCTATATACCAGAGGAGAGCAACGACAAGGCATTGGCTGATATTCCATCGCTTCAGAGTGTGTATCAAAATGCCCTTATAAGCAGACCTGAGATAGCAAGCGGACAGCTTAACATAGAGAGTCAGGAACTCGGAGTGAAGATTGCCAAGGCAGGGAAACTTCCACAGATAAGCATGAGTGGCGGATTAGGCACAAGCACAACCTCGATGAACAACAACAGTTGGGGCTATCAGATGAAGACAAACTTCGACGCCACGGCAGGCTTCACCGTCAGTGTGCCGATATTCGACAACAGATCGACAAAGACCAACGTGAACAAGGCAAGACTCGCTGTGATAGAGGCAAACCTCGACCTGCAGGACAAGCGCAAGACACTCTACAGCACCATAGAAGGATACTGGCTCGACGCAAACACCAACCAGCAGAAATTCAAGGCTGCACAGGCAAGCGTGGAGAGCATGGAGGCAAGCTACGACCTGCTTAGCGAACAGTTCAGACTCGGACTTAAGAACATAGTGGAGCTGATGACAGGCAAAGACAACCTCGTCAATGCGCAGCAGAACATGCTGCAAAGCAAGTATATGACAATACTCGACATACAACTATTGAAATTCTACAACGGCGAAAGCCTATAAAACATAAACAACAATGAAAAAGATAAGCAAAATATGGTACGTTGCAGGAGCACTCATCATTGTGGCTCTCGCTACATGGTTGCTATCAGGCAACAAGAAAGACCTTCAAATCCAGTTCAGCAAGGAAAAGGCACAGAAAACTAACATACAGAACAGCGTGACGGCAACAGGAACCATAGAACCGGTAACATCGGTCACAGTGGGTACTCAGGTATCTGGTATCGTAAGCCGACTCTTTGTTGACTACAATAGCGTGGTGAAGAAGGGACAGGTGATAGCGGAGCTGGACAAGACAAACCTGATTAGCGAGCTGAACACAGCCAAGGCAAACCTCTCCAGCGCTCAGAGCAGCCTGAAATACGAAACGGAGAACTACAAACGCTATAAGACTCTTTTCGACAAGGGACTCGTAAGCGCCGACGAATACGAAAACGCCAGACTCTCCTACGACAAGGCACTGCAAACCGTGAATACATCGAAGGAGTCGGTGCAGAAGGCACAGACAAACCTCGGATATGCCACCATCACCTCACCAATAGACGGAGTGGTGCTGTCGAAGGCTGTGGAGGAAGGACAGACAGTGGCTGCCAGCTTCAGCACACCAGAGCTTTTCACCATTGCACAGAACCTTACCGACATGCGTGTTATTGCCGACGTTGACGAAGCAGACATCGGCGATGTGAAGGAAGGAGAGAGAGTGACTTTCACCGTTGACGCCTATCCTAACGACACCTTCGAGGGAGAGGTGACACAGGTGAGACAGGAGGCAACTACGACAAACAACGTTGTGACTTACGAGGTGGTGATAAGCGCGCCAAACAACGACCTGAAGCTGAAGCCGGGACTTACCGCCAACGTAACCATATATACTGCGGAGAAACAAGGTGTTCTGAGTGTACCGAGCAAGGCGCTGCGATTCACACCCACACAGGAGACCGTGGGAAAGATGAAGATACAGGACGTGAATGGCAAGAACAAGGTATGGACAATAGAGGGCAACACCATAAAGGCTCATACAGTGCAGATAGGAATGTCTGACGGCATAAACACAGAAATAATTTCCGGCATAAGTGAAGGATCAATCGTTGTCACAGGTGTGGAGGAGATTTCTGCAGATGCAGGACCTGCCGAAACTCAAGAACGCTCTCCGTTCGCTCCTGGCCCTCCGGGAAGAAACAAGAAAAAATAAGTAGGACACAGAAAGGAAAGAAGAAATGACAGAAAGGAAAGTAGTGATAGAACTGCAGGACGTCAGGCGCAACTTCCTTGTCGGCGAAGAGACTGTACATGCCTTGCGAGGAGTATCGTTTAAAATATACGAGGGTGAGTTTGTCACCATAATGGGAAAGTCGGGCTCCGGAAAATCAACACTTCTCAACCAGCTTGGATGTCTCGACACTCCATCGAGCGGAGAATACATCCTCGACGGAGTTCCGGTGAGAACCATGTCGCGATCGCAACGCGCTGTGCTGCGAAACCGCAAGATTGGATTCATCTTCCAGAACTACAATCTCCTGGCTAAGACTACAAGCGTGGAGAACGTGGAATTGCCGCTGATGTATAATTCCAGCGTAAGCGCAGAGGAACGCCATAACCGTGCCATAGAGGCACTGAAGGCTGTGGGACTGGGAGACCGCCTCTACCACAAGTCGAACCAGATGTCGGGCGGACAGATGCAGCGTGTCGCCATTGCCCGTGCCTTGGTGAACAATCCAGCAGTGATACTCGCCGACGAGGCAACAGGAAACCTCGACACAAGGACATCGTTTGAGATTCTTGTGCTTTTCCAGAAGCTGCATGCCGAGGGGCGCACCATTATCTTTGTGACCCACAATCCCGACATAGCCAACTATTCGAGCCGCAACATAATGTTGAGGGACGGAAAGGTGATTAGCGACGAAGTGAACAACAACATAATGTCGGCGGCAGAAGGACTTGCGGCACTGCCAATATCAACTGACGAGTGAACGAGTTGACGAGTTATTTCCTTAAAATAGAGTAAATATGAATTATACGAATCTTTTCAAGATAGCCTTAAGGGCAATAGCTGCCAACAAGACACGCTCGTTTCTCACGGCTTTGGGAATAATTATCGGCATTGCGTCGGTAATCACAATGCTTGCCGTGGGACAGGGAACAAAACAGAGCATACAGGCTAACATTGCCGAGATGGGATCAAACATGATCATGATTGGTCCGGGTGCCGACAGAAGAGGTGGAGTAAGACAGGACGCATCGTCGATGGAGACACTGAAACTTACCGACTATAAGGCGATAAAAGAAGAGTGTACGTACATTAAGGCGATAAGCCCTACAGTGAGCAAGAGCGGACAGTTTATCTATGGCAACGAGAACACTCCCTCCACAATCTATGGCGTGAACCAAGATTATATGGAGATACGCCAGCTGAACATTGCCGACGGAGAGATGTTCACCGATGGCGACATTAAGTCGAGCGCAAAGGTTTGCATACTCGGACAGACGGTGGTTGACAACCTCTTCCCCAATGGAGGAGACCCAATAGGTAAGGTGGTCAGATTCAACAGCATACCTTTCCGCGTTGTAGGAGTGCTGAAGAAAAAAGGCTACAACTCTATGGGCATGGATCAGGACGACCTTGTGTTGGCTCCATATACTTCGGTGATGAAACGAATTCTGGCACAAACCTATCTTGGAGGAATACAGTGCTCAGCAATAACCGAGGGAGTGACAGAAAAAGCCACCGACCAAATAACCAACATTCTGCGCCGCACCCACAAGCTGAAGGATGCTACAGAAACGACAATGGCTGACGAGGACGACTTCAACATCCGTTCACAGGAGGAACTTTCCTCGATGATGACCTCAACCACCGACATGCTCACCATTCTCCTGGGCTGTGTGGCTGGCATATCGCTCATCGTTGGTGGAATCGGTATTATGAACATCATGTATGTGAGTGTTACAGAACGAACACGAGAGATAGGACTTCGCATGAGCGTGGGTGCAAGAGGAATAGACATCCTGAACCAATTCCTCATTGAGGCAATCCTGCTTAGCGTCACAGGTGGAATCATTGGAGTGGTGCTCGGCATCGGAGCTTCATTCATGATAAAGTCCATGGCTCACTGGCCCATCGACATACAAGGATGGACAATAGTAATGAGTTTTGCAGTCTGCACCATGACGGGAGTTTTCTTCGGCTGGTATCCGGCAAAGAAAGCTGCGCAACTCGACCCAATAGAGGCATTAAGGTATGAATAGGAAAATTGAAATAGCCCTTCACATCGCTGCGTGGATTTTAATCTTCTTCACGCCAATGATGTATGCGGGTCACTCAAACTTCATCGACGTGCGACGCTATCTTTTCTTTAGCGTCGCACCTCTGATGCTTGTAGTGGTTTTCTATGTAAACTACTTCTTGCTCGTGCCACGATACTATCTCAACAACAAGCGTAATGTTTTCTATATCTCAAACATTGTCTTCATAGTGCTTCTCTCAATTTTCCTTCACTATTGGATGTACTTCTGCCGAACGATATTTGATCCGATAGAGGTACACAGAGAAAAGCCAGAAGTTCATTGTATAAATCATTTCGTATTCATCCTGCGTGATATGTTCAACTTGCTCATGTCGTGTGTTGTTGCAACAACTATAAGGCTTGCGGAAAAACTGCACCAGACGGAAGACGAAAGGATAGAGATGGAGAAAGCCAAGACGGAAGCTGAACTGAAGAACCTTAGGGCTCAGATTAATCCCCACTTCCTGCTCAACACACTCAACAACATTTACGCCTTGACTGCCATAGACGCTACAAGGGCACAGAAAGCCATCGACGAGCTGAGCAAGATATTGAGATATGTGCTCTATGAGAACGACCGCGACTTCGTGCATCTCGTTGACGAGACAAACTTCCTGAAGAACTATGTAAACCTTATGCGCATAAGGGTTTCTTCCAACGTGGATGTGAAGATGAACATCGACATACCACAGGACTGTCACGCCTGCATAGCACCGATGATTGTGATATCACTCGTTGAGAACGCATTCAAGCATGGCATCAGCGCATCGGAGCCAAGCTATATCAGCATAGACATAAAGGCAAGCAACGACAAGATAGAATGTGAAATCAGAAACAGCAATTTCCCAAAGACACAAAGCGACCATAGCGGACATGGAATAGGACTGAAACAAGTGGCAAAGCGACTTGAACTTGCCTATAACGGAAACTACAAATGGGAGAAATGGACAGATGAAAAAGAATATAACTCAAAAATTATAATTTATGACACTAAACTGTGCTATTATTGACGATGAGCCGTTGGCAGTGGAACTGCTTTCTGGCTATGTGAAACGTACACCCTTCCTTAACTTGACCGGAGGATACAACAGTGCGGTGAGCGCCATCAAGGCACTTCGAGAAAGTCCTGTGGATATTCTCTTTCTTGACATACAGATGCCTGATCTTAGCGGATTGGAGTTTGCTAAAATCCTACCAAAAGAAACTCGAATAGTCTTCACTACTGCATTCAGCGAATATGCCTTGGAAGGCTATGATATAGA
>CALZDK010000029.1 GCA_945637645.1 uncultured Prevotella sp. | reverse complement strand
TCATTTGCGACGCATCCTCTCGTCGTATCTTACATATAGCCCGGCGAGAACAGTGCCGGAGATGGAGTGATAGGCGCAACTGATGGCACAGGGCACCACGCAGAGGATGGCTTCGGGAGTGCGGGCAAGAATGTCGGCATTGGCGAAGAAGGCGGTGGCGAGAACTGTTGCCATACCGGCATTCTGCATTCCTACCTCAATGGATATGGTTCGCTTCTTGGCAAGGGAGAAGCGGAAGAGGCGACCAACGTTATAGCCAAGCACATAGCCAAGGGTGTTGTGGCAGAACACCACGGCGAGCATGAGCAGAAACAGCCCCATGCCGTGAATCATCAGCTGTGGCTTCACCTGCGACACCACTCCGCCTACTATCAAGGCAAGGCTGGTGACACTCACTCCGGGCATCATCTGCCTGACATCGTCGTACCACCGGTGACGACTGGCATAATGGTTGACAAGGAAACCTATTCCTACGGGGATTATTGTGATGAGCAATATGCCACGGAACATTCCAAGTGTGTCAACCTCTATGCGTGTGTCGGCAAGCCACCACACCAACAAGGGAGTCATGAAGGGTGCCAACAGGGTGGAAGCGGTTGTCATTCCCACGGAGAATGCCACGTCGCCACGGCAAAGAAACGACATGATGTTGCTCGACACGCCACCGGGACAGCATCCCACGAGTATGATGCCGATGGAGAGATAGGGATTAAGGCCAAACAACTGCGTAAGCACGTATGCTATAAGCGGCATCAGAGTGAACTGTGCGCAGGCTCCGATGAAGATGTCCCACGGACGGCTGAACAGTATGCGGAAGTCTTCCGTAGAGAGGGTAAGACCCATGGTGAGCATTATTATTCCGAGAATGACGCTCGACACGTCTCCCCTGACCCATCCGAACGCCTCGGGCAGGAGGAAAGCCAGTATGGCTGCGGCTATTACATAGGTTGATGAGTGGGAAGCCATCCACGCACTCACCTTTTTTAGTGTTTCTTTCATTGCTTGTTTTTATTATTATCCACACTTAGTCTCACGATGACGATGCTCAGCTCGTAGAGAAGATACATTGGCAGTGCAACCACAAGTAGTGTGAAGACATCGGAGGTTGGAGTGATGACGGCAGCCACAATAAGGATTATGACTATGGCATGCTTCCTGTAGCGGCGCATGAAAGCGGAAGAGAGAAAACCCAATTTCGCGAAAAGCCACGAGAGAACAGGAATCTCAAAGACTATGCCCATGGCGAGGGTCATGGTCATAAGAGTGCTGATGTAGGATTCGAGGGTTATCATGTTCGTCACCTCGCCACTAACCTGATAGGTGCCGAGGAAACGGAACGTGAGCGGGAAGACAAGGAAATAGCTAACGGCAGCTCCCACAAGGAACAGAAGGTAGCCAAAGCCAACGACTCGTACCACATAACGACGCTCTGCCGCATACAATGCCGGTGAGACAAAGCGGAAAAGCTGATAGACGATATATGGTGAGGAGCAGATGACTCCAAAGCACATCGCAGTCTTGACATGTATGACAAACTGCTGCGCCAGACCTGTGTTGACGAGCTGGACAAAGAAACCGCCGTCGGCCGATTCTCCACCTGCCAACGACGACAGACAGAAGAGAAGCCTGTAGGTTACGAATCCCTGGTCTTTCGGGGCAAGAACAATGGCGAAAAGCTCGTCCTTGAACATGAAAGCCACAATGCCACACACCACAGCTACGGCAATAATCCTCACTATTGCCGAGCGAAGCACGTCGAGATGCTCCCAAAAGGTCATGGAGTCGTCATTTTTCACTCTTCTCTCCACTTTCCTCGCTTCTCTCCTCATTCAAGCCTTCCTTGAACGAGCGCACTCCTTTGCCGAGTCCTTTCATAAGTTCCGGAATCTTTTTGCCTCCGAAAAACAGCAGCACCACCAGGGCAATGATGAGCACTTCCTGAAATCCGATGCCGCCGATAAAGATTATTGTATTCATAGTTATGTTTTTTTTAAGTTGACGAGTAGACGAGTTGACAAGTTGACAAGTTGACGAGTTGACAAGTTGGTAGTCCAAGCCAAAAGACTACAGTTTGAGTAATAACTCGTCAACTCGTCAACTTGTCAACTTCAATTATATCTCTCGTTTCAGTTTTTCCACCATTTCGTCGATGCGTCGCAGCTCTCTTGGAATCTTTATGCGCTGCGGACAATGCGACACGCACTCGCCACAGGCTATGCAATGATCTGCCTGCCGCAGCTTTGGCACAGAACGGTCGTAGCCAATGAGGAAGGCACGGCGTGACTTGCGGTAGGCTGCATCCTGAGCCTCGTGTGGCACGTTGCCCTCGTTTACACACTTGTTGTAGTATAGAAGGTTGGCTGGGATGTCGATGCCATATGGGCAAGGCATACAGTATTTGCAGTCGTTGCACGGAATGGTGTTCAGACCCACCATCTCTGTCGCTATCTCCTGCAGGAAGGCAAGCTCGCTGTCGGTGAGAGGTTTCAGAGGAGCGTAGGAACGGAGATTGTCCTGCAGATGTTCCATTAGGGTCATGCCACTGAGCACAGTGAGCACTTCGGGATATGTGCCGGCAAAGCGGAAAGCCCACGAAGCCACGCTAAGCTCAGGCTCACGCTGCTTGAGTCGTGCCACAAGAAAGTCGGGCACCTTTGCCAAACGACCGCCGAGCAGGGGCTCCATAATCACTACCGGGATGTTGAGTTTCTTCAGTTCGCCGTAGAGATAGTCGGAATTAGTGACGCTTGGATTTGCCTTGTTTGCGAGTTTCCAGTCGAGATAGTTCATCTGTATCTGTACGAAATCCCACTTGTAGCGGTCGTGTTGCGACAGCAAATAGTCGTACACCTTGATATCTCCATGGTAGGAGAATCCGAGATTGCGTATTCGTCCCGCCTTGCGCTCCTCGAGCAAGAAGTCGAGCACTCCGTTGTCAATATACCTCTTGTGGAGTTCTTCCATACCGTCGCGTCCGCCTCCCACCGCGTGAAGCAGCAGATAGTCTATGGTGTCAACCTGCAGTTCCTTGAACGAGTTGCGGTACATCTCTATCGAGGCTTCCCTGCTCCATGTGGATGGGTCGAAATTGGACAGTTTCGTCGCCACGAAGAATTTGTTCCGCGGATGGCGTTTCAGGGCGATGCCTGTGGAACGCTCAGAGAAACCACGGCAGTAGGCTGGCGAGGTGTCGAAATAGTTCACCCCGTGTTCTATGGCGTAGTCAACCAGTCGGTTCACTGCCTCCTGGTCAATTTCCTCGTCCTCTCCCTCTTTCGCTCCAGACTTCGGCTTTGTAGGCAGTCGCATCATGCCATAGCCAAGGAGGGAAACTCGGTCGCCCGTGGTGTGGCAAGTGCGGTAGGTCATTTTGTCCTTTGGTATCTCGCTGTTGGCGGATGAGGCGTGTGGCGTATCGGTTTTCTTGTTTGCACACGATGCCAAACCTGCTGTTGCCAAACCTGCCACTCCCACCGTCTTTAGGAAGTCGCGGCGTGAAATGTCTTTGTTCATTGTAGTTCTCAATGTGAGGAGTTAAAGGAGTTAATGTTTTACTTTTTTTTATTATTCACTAATATGTGCTCTGTCTTTCATGTCCCTCAACATAAATTGCACTGAAAGGACGTACGGGACAGAGGTTTTCACACGCTCCGCATCCTATGCAACGTTCGGTGTTCACCGCAGGAATCTTGATTGACTCCGGGTCGTTGGCATCCATTGGCACCATGAGGATGGCACCAGAAGGACAGTGGCGGGCACAGTTGCCGCACGACACGCCATCGGTCACTGGCAGACAGTTTTTCCTCACCCAAACGGCATGCCCAATTCGTGTGGAAGATTTCTCTGCCACAGTGAGCGGGCGAATGGCATCAGTGGGACATACTTCGGAGCAACGGGTACATTCCGGGCGGCAATATCCGCGCTCGTATGATAGCTCTGGCTGCATCAGGTGTTCTAAGTCGGCAGAAGGGCGAAGCACCTGGTTGGGACAAACGGAGACACACAACTGGCAGGCAGTGCAGTGTTGTGCGAAATGCTGTGCACTGAACGATCCTGGCGGCAAGATGCGTGTGGCACGATTTGGTTTCACCTTGTCCTCTATAACCGTCAGTCCGCCGTCCACTTTCTTCTTCTGCGCATTTATGGCTGCAGAGGCAGCGAAGGAAGTGGCTACGGTGATGAACGTTCTTCGCCCATTATCACATTTTTCGCCTTTCACCTCACACTTCTCACTTGTTACATCGCGTTTCTCACTTCTTTTAAGGGAAATAGCCCCATGCTTGCAAGTCTCCAAGCAGTCCATGCACATCACACATCGGCTATAGTCTATCTCATGGTGTTTGCCATCGATACATGCCGCCTTACATTTCCTTGAGCACTTGCCGCAGCGGTTGCACTTTGTCTCGTCGATATGAATCTTGAGAAAAGAGAAGCGCGAGAGGAAGCCAAGCAATGTACCAACGGGACAGATGGTGTTGCAATATGTCCTGCCGCCACGCCATGCCAACACTCCAATGATAATAAAGGTGGCAACGGCAACAATCAGTGTAGGCGTTGATTTCAGCCACACCTCCGTGGTGTAGAAAGCGTAGCTGTCCATGCGTTCGGCAAGGTATGCCAGCATGTTGTTGCCCCAGCGATAGACAGGAGCGAAAAGGTTTGATGCTATGCGACCGTAAGAGCTGTAGGGAGCTATCAACGACGACAAAACGGTCACTCCGCCTACGAGGCACGCCACGAAAGCCACGAACACACCCCAGCGCAACCATCTGCGCTCAGGAGAGTAGCCGTAGCGCTTCTTGCGTTTTTTGCCTCCACGTCTGCCCAACCAGGCAATGATGTCCTGCATAACGCCCAACGGACATATTACGGAGCAATATACACGGCCGACAAACAGTGTCAAAGCCACCAACGCCACCACTACCACTACGTTCATGGCGAGCAGCGCGGGAAGGAACTGCACCTCGGCAGTCCAGCCAATCCATCGGTGCAGCGTGCCCGTGAAGTCGAGGAACAACAGTGTGACAGCCACGAAGAACACGGCGGCGAGCGTCAATCTTATCTTTCTAAGCATTTTCGGTAAGTTATTATCATTTTTTTTATTTTGGCATCTCGGCGTCGAGTTTCTCCACACCGCCTGTTGTCGGACTTAGCTTGAGGCGGGTGGTGTAGCGCTTGTTGAAGAGTTCGCCGCTAAGGAGCTCGGTGTGGCCGAACTGACCTGCTTGGAACTCGGCGGATGCTATTTCCGTGTTGCCTTGGAATATGGTGACAGCCACCTTGCTTGGCACATTGACATATATGCCATCTTCCTTTTCCTTCTTTTTCTTTCCCTCGTCGGCAGATTCTTCAGGCACTGTTTTGAGGTCCTTCACATTAATGTAATAAGGTGTACCTGAAAGGTCGTCGGCATCCACCACACCAAGTTGATTGGAGAGGCGGAAAAGAACCTGGCGTTCTATCTCTTTGTCGGGACAAAGCGTGAACACCACTTCGGCAGTGTCCTTGGTGGAAGTTCCGCTGAAGGTGCTTGAGAGAATACGGTCTTGGCGGTTGAGGTTGTCGAGCATGATGCGGAGCTGTTCGCCATCCTTTGGCATAAAGTCTGCCTCACCACGGTTAAGTGCGTTCTTGCTCTCGCGTATGTCGTAGATTTCGCGTGCCGTCAGCTCTGCCATCTTTGCCGTGCTACCTGCGGAGAGTATTTCCTCGCTCATGAGGTCGCGCGGGTTTTCCGGCTGTGGCTTTGGCGCTGGCGTGAATACGGCAAACTGCGGCTCGGCTGTTGGTTCTGTGTTTAGAGCCACGAGACGTCCGTCATCGGTGAGTCTTATGTTGCTGGCTGATGACTTTGCATTGAACTTCACGGCAAAGGCTTTCTCCTTGTCAGCCTCGCCGTAGGGCATTATGTTGCAGTCGATGACGCGGTGTGTGACTGAGGCTTTGCGTTGCACGTTGCCGAGGCGTAAGTAGCGTTCGGCATATTTGCAGAACTCTCCTGGAGTAAAAGTGGTTTTCTCCACTTTCACTGCTACCCTTATGGCAGTCTTAGGCAGGAAATACACTGCTCCCTCGGGAGTCACCCCAGGTTTGTAGTCGCTTATTTGTGTCTGGCAAAATGCCATTGTCGATACAAACAACAATCCAAAAATCAATGTCTTTTTCATATATTTACATAGTTATATTTTTTTTTGAGAGGCGAGAAGTGAAAACGCCTTTGGCAGACAGCGGATAATGTCGCTTGCCACAAGGCTCTCCATGCCTAACTCCTCGGCTGCGATGTCGCCGGCAAGACCATGAAGATATGTTCCCACCATGCAGGCGTCGAGATGTCGGTAGCCTCGGGCGAGTAGGGCAGTGAGTATGCCTGTTAGCACGTCGCCGCTTCCTGCCGTCGCCATGCCGGCATTGCCCGTAGGACAGAAAACTATGCGTCCGCCGGGAGTGATTATTGCCGTGTTGTGACCCTTGAGCACGATGTAGGCATGAAGGCGCTCGGCAAGCAACATTGCCTTGGAGAGGCGCTCGTAGGTGTCGGTGAACGAACCCTCAAGACGCTCGAACTCTCCCAAATGGGGCGTGAGTATGGTACCTGCAGGCAGTTGCTGCATCCATGCCTTGTGGGAGGCGAGGATATTTAAGGCGTCGGCATCAATAACCATTGGGCACTGCGTCCGACGCAACTGTCCGATGAGTGTAATAGCTGTCATCTCGTCGGTTCCAAGTCCTGGTCCAATGCCCACAGCCTGAAAGCCTTCAGTGCCCACAGCCTCGGTCATTATGTTGTCGTTGCCGTCGATGTGCAGTATTGCCTCCGGCACTCCAATCTGCAACGGTAGCACGTTAGCTCCTGGAGTATGAACTGTCACCTTTCCCACTCCCGACCTCAGGCATGCCTTGGTGGCAAGCATGGCAGCTCCTGCCATACCACGACTTCCGGCAATTAAGAGCGCGTGTCCCATCGTTCCCTTGTGGGCAAACGGGTTGCGGCTGATTATTCGGCAGGCGATGTCCTCCTTCTCCATTATGGTGTATTGGGCGTCGGTGGCTGCAATGCCTTCAGGGCTGATGCCGATGTCGAGTACCTCCACCTTGCCGATGTACTGCTGGTTCTCGGGGAATAGGAACGACAGTTTGGGCTGTTGAAGCGTTAGGGTGATGTTGGCTCGAATGATGTTCGCCTTAACGTTATACTCGTTGCTCTCGGTCATGAGTCCCGACGGGATGTCAATACTCACCACCTTGGCTTGCGAGGCGTTGATGTATTTCACCAGTGAGGCGAATCCGCCTGTCAGCGGTTTGTTCAGACCAGAGCCAAAGAGACCGTCCACCACAAGGGTGGAGGCATCGAGCACTGGAGGGTCGAACTCGTCAGTGACCATGACAAACGATTTCATCTTCTTCACGTCCTTAAGCCGGTCGCGGTTCAGCTTACAGTCGGGAGACAGTCGTCCGGTGGTGTTGAAGAGCCACGCGGAGACTTCGTGTCCTGCTGTTGCCAACATTCGTGCCACGGCGAGTGCGTCGCCACCATTGTTGCCTGGTCCGGCGAAGACCACAACCTTGGTGCCACCTTCCAAAATTCTTGTTATTGCGGCAGTTAATTTCCCTGCCGCACGCTCCATGAGGTCGATGGATTTTATCGGCTCATGTTCTATTGTATATTTGTCCAGCTCGTGTATTTGAGCGCTTGTGAATATTTTCATACGTGCAAAAATACAAAATTAATGCTAAACGTTGCAATACTTTGGCAGATTTTTAGTAATTTTGCCCCAAATTTTATGAAATAGCAGTATGAAATCGATAAAAATTAAGGATAAAGAGTTCGTTCCGATGATTTCCGAGGCAGAAATTAAGGAGAGAGTAAAGGCTGTGGCACAGCAGATAAGCAAGGACATGGAAGGCAAAAATCCGCTGTTGCTTGCAGTGCTCAACGGATCGTTTGTCTTTGCAGCCGACCTGATGCGCGAGATTACCATCCCGTGTGAAATCTCGTTTGTGAAACTGGCAAGCTATCAAGGAACAACATCGACAGGAAAGGTGAAGGAGGTGATAGGCATTAACGAAGACCTTTCGGGCAGGACGATAATAATTGTGGAGGACATTGTTGAGAGCGGGCTCACCATGAAACGCATGATAGAGAGCATTGGCACCCGCAACCCTGAGTCGGTAAACATCTGCACACTACTTCTCAAACCCGATTGCCTGAAGACCGACCTTGACATAAAATATGTTGCATTCAGCATACCAAACGACTTTATTCTCGGCTATGGTCTCGACTACGACCAGCAAGCGAGGGGATTGAAGGACATTTATGTGTTAAAGTGAAACAACAATTAATTTATAATTAAATATAACAATGAAGAATATCGTAATTTTCGGCGCTCCCGGTTCCGGCAAGGGAACACAGAGCGAACTGATGATTAAGAAGTACGGTTTCGGCCACATCTCTACTGGCGATGTGCTCCGCAACGAGATTAAGAACAACACAGAATTAGGCAAGACAGCAAAGGCTTACATCGACAAAGGTCAACTCATTCCTGATGAGCTGATGATTGATATTCTTGCCAGTGTCTATGACAGTTTTGGCAAGGACCACAAGGGTGTCATCTTCGATGGCTTCCCACGCACCATTCCGCAGGCTGAGGCTCTGAAGAAGATGCTCGCCGATCGTGGTCATTCCATTGCTGCCATGATCGAGCTTTATGCTCCTGAGGACATACTCATGTCACGCCTTCTCAACCGTGGCAAGGAACAGGGACGTTCCGACGACAACGAGGAGACAATCAACAAGCGCCTTGCAGTATATCACTCCCAGACCGCTCCCCTCATCGACTGGTACAAGGCAGAGGGGCTTCACCACTACGTGAAGAGCTACGGTGTGCTTGAGGAAATATTCGCCGACGTATGCAAAATAGTGGATGGAATTTGATTCACCATAAGGGCGGACCAATGTGTCCGCCCTAAATCTCTACAAATAGTTACTAACTCAACTTTCGGAAGTAATATTGCGACCTTTGGTTCATGGCGCAATTAGACTTCCGAAACTTAAATTACTAACCTATGATTGACGCTATAGTAAGATTCTCGGTACGCAAGAAACTGTTCGTGGCAATGACCTCGCTGTTTCTTCTTTTGGGAGGCTTCTATGCGATGCTTACTCTCCCTATAGACGCAGTGCCCGACATTACAAACAACCAGGTGCAGGTGGTGACAGTGTCGCCGACGCTTGCCCCACAGGAAGTGGAGCAACTCATAACCATCCCCGTGGAGACCTCAATGAGCAACATCATGAACGTCACGGAAATACGTTCCGTGTCGCGATTCGGATTGTCGCTTGTCACCATAGTGTTCAAAGAGAGTGTGCCTACGCTTGAGGCACGACAGCTCGTGAACGAGCAGATACAGACTGTGGCAAGCGAGATTCCGCAAGAGTTGGGCATACCGGAAATGATGCCAATCACCACGGGACTGGGCGAGATTTACCAGTATGTGCTGAAGGTCGATAAGGCTCACGAGAAAGACTATGACGCAATGGAACTGCGCACCATTCAGGACTGGATTGTGCGTCGCCAACTGTCGGGCATTCCCGGCATAGTGGAGATAAACAGTTTTGGTGGCTACCTGAAACAATATGAGATAGCCATTGACCCGGAGGTGATTTCAGCCTTGCAGATAACGCTCTCCGACGTGTTCGAGGCACTGAGCAACAACAACCAGAACACGGGAGCAAGTTATATTGAGAAGAAGGACAGGGCGTACTATATACGTTCCGAGGGAATGATTTCCAAAACGAAGGACATTGAGAAGATTGTGGTGGCAAACCGCAACGGTATGCCCGTACACATCAGCGACATAGGAAAGGTGGATTTCGGTGCGCCAAAACGTTTCGGCGCAATGACCATGGACGGCGAAGGCGAGTGCGTAGGCGGCATTGCCATGATGCTCAAGGGAGCCAACGCCAATGTGGTGACAAAAGAATTGGAGAAGCGTATAGAGAAAGTGCAGAAGATGCTGCCTGAAGGTGTGACAATTGAGCCTTACCTTAACCGTTCGGAACTCGTAAACCGCAACATAAGTACAGTGGTAAGAAACCTTATTGAGGGAGCTCTGATAGTCTTTGTGGTGCTGATGCTCTTTCTTGGCAATTTCAGGGCGAGTCTCATTGTGGCATCGGTAATTCCGTTGGCAATGCTCTTCGGATTCATACTGATGCGCGTCTTCGGCGTTTCGGCAAATCTCATGAGTCTGGGTGCCATAGACTTCGGTATAGTCGTTGACGGGTCGATAGTCATTGTGGAGGGAGTGCTTGCGCATATCTACACCCGACGGCTTTGTGGCAAGCGCCTCACTGCAGAACAGATGAACGACGAGGTGGAACAGGGAGCGGCAAAGGTGGTGAAGAGTTCCTCCTTTGCAGTGCTTATCATTCTCATTGTCTTCTTCCCCATACTAACCCTTGGCGGAATAGAGGGAAAATATTTCACTCCTATGGCGAAGACTCTCGTGTTCTGCATCATTGGCGCACTGATTCTCTCGCTCACCTATGTCCCAATGATGGCATCACTGTTCCTCAAACGTGACATTGAACTGAAGCCAACCTTTGCCGACAAGTTCTTCGCTCGACTCACAGCAGTGTACGACAAGTCTCTTGCCTTCTGCCTGCGCCACACTACCTCCACAATATTGTCGGCATTTGCACTGCTTGCAGCCTCGCTGATGCTCTTCAACCGACTGGGCGCAGAGTTTATCCCTACTCTCGACGAAGGAGACTTTGCCATGCAGATGACATTGCCGGCGGGCAGTTCGTTGACAAAGAGCATAGAGATATCCAACAAGGCGGAGAGAGTGCTGAAAGATCAGTTCCCGGAGGTGAAACACGTTGTGGCAAAAATAGGTACGGCAGAAGTACCCACCGACCCCATGTCGGTGGAGGATGCCGACGTGATGATTGTAATGAAGCCGTTCAAGGAATGGACTTCTGCTGGCAGCCGCGCCGAGATGGTGGAGAAGATGAAGAAGACCTTGGAGAAGGTAGAGGGAGCGGAGTTTAACTTCAGCCAACCAATTCAGCTGCGATTCAACGAACTCATGACCGGTGCCAAGGCAGATATAGCCATAAAACTATATGGAGAGGACATGGACGAGCTATACGCCAAGGCAAAGGAGTGCGCTAAATTTATAGAAAAGGTGCCGGGAGCGTCGGATGTCATTGTGGAGCAGGCAGTGGGTTTGCCGCAGCTCGTGGTGAAATACGACCGTACAAAGATTGCACGCTATGGCATAAACATCAACGACATCAATACCATAATACGCACCGCCTACGCCGGCGAGACGGCGGGAGTGGTGTTTGAGAACGAACGGCGCTTCGATCTCGTGGTGCGTCTCGACGACGAGATAGTGCGCGACCTTGACCTCAACCGCCTTTTCGTGCGCACCTGCGAGGGATTCCAAGTGCCGGTGAGCGAGGTGGCTACCATAGGATTGGTGAACGGTCCGCTGCAGATTAACCGCGACGCAGCCAAGCGACGTATCGTGATTGGAGTCAACGTGCGTGGAGCCGACATTCAGAAGGTGGTTGACAACATTAGCCAGACACTCGACAAGAACATTAAGCTAAAACCTGGCTACTATTTTGAGTATGGCGGACAGTTCGAGAACCTTCAGAACGCCATCAACACGTTGCTCATCGTGATACCGATAGCCTTGATGCTCATCCTTTTGCTTCTCTTTTTTGCATTCAAAAGCATTACCTATTCGTTTGTGGTCTTCACTACTGTGCCACTGTCACTAATAGGAGGCATCGCAGCACTCTGGCTTCGCGGCTTGCCTTTCAGCATTTCGGCAGGTGTGGGCTTCATAGCCCTCTTTGGTGTCGCGGTACTCAACGGCATACTGATGATAAACCATTTCAACGCACTTGGCAAAGAGGGTAAATACAGGCTCACCTCACGAAACATCGTTGTGCGCGGTTGCCGACACCTGCTACGCCCTGTATTCCTCACTGGCTTGGTTGCCTCGCTCGGTTTTGTGCCCATGGCAGTGGCGCAGTCGGCAGGAGCAGAGGTACAGCGTCCGCTTGCAACAGTAGTGATTGGCGGATTGATAGTGTCCACCGTGCTGACGCTTATCATCATACCTTTATTCTATCGCATAGTAAACGTGTTCCCAATAATAAGGAAAATAAAGAAATGAGAAAGACGACCTTATTGTTCGCTACGGCATTGGTAATGATGTCGTGCGGAGGAAAAAACGAGCCTTCTATGGCAGAAATGGAAGAGAAGGCCGACAGTGTTGCAGCAGATACAGTGAAGACTGAAGTAGATGCCGTGACAAGTGCCACCAACGTTGCAAACAGCCCTACGTTCAATGGATTGATTAGCGTGGCTCCCAATCGTTTTGCCACCGTGTCGCTAACTATTGGCGGACGCATACACAGCCTCAACGTAATGTCTGGAAAGGCTGTGGCACGCGGGCAGGTCATAGCCACGTTGGACAATCCTGAGTTCATAGAACTTCAGCAGACCTATCTTGAGAGCAAGGCACAGCTGGAGTATCTTGAGAAGGAATACTTGAGGCAGAAAACGCTCGGGCAAGGCGAGGCAACCTCGCAGAAACGTGTGGAGGAGAGCCGTGCCGACTATCTATCCATGAAAAGCCGCACCGAAGCAGCTGCCACACGACTCAAGGCCCTTGGCATAAGTCCATCGTCGGTTTGTACCAACGGCATAAGGCCTTATCTGCCCGTAGTGGCTCCTATTGGAGGCTTTGTTGGCAATCTTTCCGTAAATCTTGGCAAGTATGTGGAAGCGGGTATGCCCATTTGCGATGTGGTAAACAAGTCAAACCCAATGCTTGAGCTTACTGTCTATGAGAAAGACATTGCCCTGATGAAGGTTGGCGACAAGCTGCAGTTCCGTGTCAATGGCTTGGGCAAATCAACTTTCGCTGCTACTATTGTCTCCATAGACCAGGCAGTGGACAAGAAAGACTATAGCATAAAGGTTTATGCGAAGGTGTCAGAAACAAATCCGCAATTCCGCCCAGGAATGTATGTTAGGGCGAAAATTGCGGGTCGCAAGAACATTTGACGAGTTATATTCAGCTGACAAGTTGAGTGAAGGGCTTTGCTCCACTATACTCTCTGTTCAGTGTTGTTCATCCTCAACATACGTTCGGGAACGCTATGGCGTATCTCGTCGATCATCATTTGCTCCATTCCCTGCCTAACGAAGGTGGTGGTGAGCATAACCACCTCGCGCGTTGGGATAGGGATGGCAAATGGGCGGACGAGCCGCTTCTGGTCGGCAGACAGTTGGTCGAGGGCAAGTTCGGGAATGAAAGTAATGCCTTGTCCTGGGTCATAGGGTCATACTGTCCACATGCCCCGTGAGCCTAAACACCCTCAAAAAAGTATGTTGACATAAATGGCAAAGTATCTAAAGATAAATGGCAAAGTATGTTTAGATACTT
>CALZDK010000028.1 GCA_945637645.1 uncultured Prevotella sp. | reverse complement strand
AAGGGTCAAAATGTCAGAAATAAGAATTGAAAAGGTCAACGACAAAAAGGGATTGGAGAAATTCATTCAGTTCCACTACGACTTATACAAAGGAAACGAATACGATGTGCCAAACCTACATAGCGACGAGATAAACACTCTGTCTGCCGACAAAAATCCAGCCTTCGACTTCTGTGAGGCACAGTATTTCCTTGCCTACAAAGACGGAAAGGTGGCTGGAAGAGTGGCTGCCATCATCAACAACAAGGCAAACAAACGATGGCAACAGGAAAGGGTGCGATTCGGATGGATTGACTTCATCGACGACATCGAGGTGAGCAAGGCTCTGCTCAATGCCGTGGAGGAATGGGGAAAAGAAAAGGGAATGAAGGAAATAGTAGGTCCGTTAGGATTTACTGATATGGATCCCGAAGGAATGTTGACATGGGGCTTCGACCAACTTGGCACACAAGCCACCATTTACAACTATCCTTACTATCCTGAACACATGGAGAAAATGGGCGGTTGGGAAAAGGACAACGACTATGTGGAGTATAAGATGTATGTGCCGAAGGAAGTGCCTGAGAAGTACACCAAGATAGCACAGATGATAGAGAAACGCTACAACCTGCACGTCAAGAAACTGACACGTCAGGAAGTGTTTAAGGAAGGTTACGGACAGAGGATTTTTGGCATAATCAACGACACTTTCAAAGACCTCTATGGATATTCCGAACTGTCGCAGAAGCAAATCGACCACTATGTGAAGATGTATCTCCCAATGGCTGACCTCAACCTCATAACACTTGTGGAAGACTGGAACACTCCCGACAAGAAGGTGGTTGGAGTGGGAATAACGATACCCTCGCTGTCGAGAGCATTCCAAAAATGCCGCAACGGCAGGCTGTTCCCCTTCGGATGGTGGCATGTGCTGAGGGCACTGAAATACCAGAAGACAGAAGGCGTTGACCTGCTGCTGATGGGCATACTGCCCGAATACCGTTCCAAGGGAGCAAATGCACTGATGTTTGCCGACCTTATACCGTGGTATCAGAAATATGGCTACAAGTGGGGTGAGAGCCAAGTGGAAATGGAGAGCAACGAAAACGTGCAAAGCCAATGGGGACCTCTGAAACCCGAAAACCACAAAAGGCGCAGATGCTACATAAAAAGATTGAAAGACTGAAAAACAGAAGGACTTAATGGACGACGAAATACTACAATCGAAACAACAATCGACGGTGGAATATACCGACGACAACATACGACACCTCTCGGACATGGAGCATGTCAGGACACGACCTGGCATGTACATCGGACGACTTGGCGACGGACAACTGCCTGAAGATGGTATTTATGTTCTTCTCAAAGAGGTGATAGACAACTCCATCGACGAGTTTAAGATGCACGCAGGCGACCGAATTGAGATTACTCTTGACGAGCAGCTGCGAGTGTCTGTAAGAGACTATGGTCGTGGCATTCCGCAAGGAAAGATGATTGAGGCGGTGAGCGTGCTCAATACCGGAGGAAAATACGACTCCAAGGCATTCAAAAAGAGTGTCGGTCTTAACGGCGTGGGCGTGAAAGCGGTCAACGCACTAAGCTCCCGTTTCGAGGTGCGGTCCTACCGCGACGGACAGGTGCGCAAGGCGACATTCGAGAAAGGTGTGATGAAATCAGACACCACCGAGCCAACGCAGGACGAAAACGGTACATACATCTTCTTTGAACCTGACGCAACTCTCTTCCTCAACTACCAGTTCCACGACGACATTATCGAGACAATGCTGCGCAACTACACCTATCTGAACACAGGGTTGGCGATAATGTATAACGGGAGGAGAATTCTCAGCCGCAACGGACTCAAGGACTTGCTCAACGACACGATGACAGGCGATGGCCTGTACCCTATCATACACCTTAAGGGCGAAGACATAGAAATTGCATTCACCCACGCCAACCAGTATGGAGAGGAATACCACTCCTTTGTCAACGGTCAGCACACCACACAGGGCGGTACTCACCAGAGTGCGTTCAAGGAACACATAGCAAAGACGATAAAGGAGTTTTTCAACAAGAACTTCGAGTATGGCGACATACGCAACGGTCTTGTGGCGGCAATAGCCATCAATGTGGAGGAACCGATGTTTGAGAGCCAGACGAAAATAAAACTCGGCTCGCTCACAATGGTGCCTAACGGAGGAGTGAGCATCAACAAATATGTGGGCGACTTCATAAAGACAGAGGTTGACAACTACTTGCACAAAAATCAGGATGTTGCCGACGTGATGCTGCAAAAGATTCAGGAGAGCGAGAAGGAACGCAAGGCAATGGCAGGAGTGACGAAACTGGCTCGTGAGAGGGCAAAGAAAGCTAACCTGCACAACCGCAAGTTGCGCGACTGCCGCATACATTTCAGCGACGCCAAGAACGACCGCAAGGAGGAAAGTTCTATCTTCATCACCGAGGGTGACTCGGCAAGCGGAAGCATAACGAAAAGCCGCGACGTGAACACACAGGCGGTTTTCTCACTGCGCGGAAAACCTCTCAACTCGTTTGGCTTGACAAAGAAAGTGGTGTATGAGAACGAGGAGTTCAACCTGCTGCAGGCTGCACTCGACATAGAGGAAGGACTTGACACACTGCGCTACAACAAGGTGATTGTGGCAACGGATGCCGATGTCGATGGCATGCACATCCGACTGCTGATAATAACCTTCTTCCTGCAGTTCTTCCCGGAACTCATAAAGAAGGGACATGTGTATGTGTTGCAGACACCACTCTTCAGAGTTCGCAACAAGAAAACGAAAATAAAGGATAAGAAAGTGGTGGCTGAGGCTCAGGCAAAAGACAAGGACAAGAAGAAAAGCGACTTTGTTACGTATTATTGCTACAGCGAAGAGGAAAGGCTAAAAGCCATAGAGACACTTGGCCCGGATCCTGAGATAACACGATTCAAGGGTCTTGGAGAAATATCCCCAGAGGAGTTCGTGAACTTCATCGGCCCAGACATGCGCCTCGAACAGGTGACGCTTCACAAAACCGACCAAGTGCAGAAGTTGCTTGAATACTATATGGGAAAGAACACCATGGAACGTCAGAACTTCATCATCGAAAACCTTGTAATAGAGGAAGACAGGGCGGAGGAGGATTTATAACTCTTCACAAAAAAATATTATGAAAAAATATATAATAGTTGCGGTGGCTATTGTTTCGGCTCTCAATGCCTACGCACAAATACAAATAGACATGAGCCATGAAAGTCCGCTGCGAAAACTGCAGATAGCGGAACTGGCGATAAAGAGCCTCTACGTTGACAGCGTGGACGAAAGAAAACTTGTAGAGGACGGAATAAGGGGAATGTTGGAGAAACTCGACCCTCATTCGTCGTACTCCACGCCTAAGGAAGTGAAGGCTCTCAACGAGCCATTGGCAGGAAACTTTGAGGGCATTGGAGTGCAGTTCAACATGATTGAGGACACGTTGCTCGTTATACAGCCAGTAACAGGAGGACCTTCGGAGAAAGTGGGAATAGTGGCTGGCGACAGGATTGTGTCGGTGAACGATACGGCAATAGCCGGTGTGAAGATGCCCAAGGAGGAAATAATGCGACGACTACGTGGACCTAAGGGAACAAAGGTTTTACTTGGAGTGATAAGAAGAGGCATTGCAGACGTGCTGACTTTTAAGGTGACTCGCGACAAGATTCCGGTAAACACCATCGACGCTACATACATGATTCGTCCCGCCGTGGGATACATACGCATAGGGAGCTTTGGAGCAACAACACACGAAGAGTTCATAGAGAGTGTGATAAAGCTGAAAGAACAGGGAATGCGCGACCTCGTGCTCGACCTTCAGAGCAACGGAGGCGGCTACCTGCAGGCTGCCGTTGACATTGCCAACGAACTGCTTCCAAAAAACGACCTTATTGTATATACAAGTGGACGACGTGTGCCAAGAATGGAATACAAGGCAAAGGGCGATGGTATTCTGCAGGACGGTAAGATTGTCGTTCTCGTGGACGAATACACTGCCTCTGCTGCCGAGATAGTGACAGGTGCTGTCCAAGACCAAGACAGAGGCACTGTCGTAGGCAGAAGAACCTTCGGGAAGGGACTCGTGCAGCGGCCTGTTGACTTGCCCGACGGCTCGATGATAAGACTTACCATAGCCCACTACTACACACCTGCTGGACGTTGCATACAAAAGCCTTACGAAAAGGGAAAGGCAGAGGACTACGCAATGGACGTTTATAACAGGCTGAAGCATGGTGAACTGACCAATGCCGACAGCATACACTTTGCCGACTCGCTGAAATGCTACACATTGCGTAAGCACCGAACAGTTTATGGCGGAGGAGGAATAATGCCCGATCATTTTGTGCCACTCGACACACTTGCCTACACTGCCTTGCACCGCCAGCTCTCTGCTCGCAGCTTCATTATCAACACTAACCTAAAGTATGTTGACAAGCACCGCAAGGAACTGAAGAAACGCTATGCCACCTTTGAGGATTTCAAAAAGCAGTTTGAATTCCCTATGGACGAGATAAACGCTATGCTTGCGGAGGCAGAGAAGCAAAACGTTAAACCTAAGGACAAGGAAGAACTCGAGAAAACCCTGCCACGCCTAAGCCTGCAACTCAAAGCCCTTGTTGCCCGCGACCTATGGGAGATGAGTGAGTATTTCGCCATAATGAACGAAGACAGCGAGATAGTGAGGAAAGGTGTAGAGGAAATATTGGGAAACTGAAAAAAATGTGTGGAAAGTGTAGTCTTCTCATAACTTTCTGCGTCTAAGGTATAAAAATGTTGAACAAAAAATGCAAATAAGATGGAAGAAAAGAAAGAATATGCCTTCAGTGGCATGACGTTAAATGGTTTCATGATGCTCTTCGTGACATTGTTGATGACCTTCGGTTCAATCGGTATAGGCATCTGGTCAGGCATTGAGGAAGTGTATGCCATAGTTGTTTTGGCTGTAGTATTGTTTATAGCAAGCTTGTTCCTGTGGGGTGGATTCCTTATGCTTGAGCCTAACGAGGCAAGGGTGCTGCTTTTCTTCGGAAAATACAAGGGCACATTCACTCGCACAGGTTATTATTGGGTTAATCCTTTCCTTACGGCGAAGAAGTTGTCACTGCGCGCAAGAAACCTCGACGCTGAGCCAATAAAGGTGAACGACAAGACAGGAAATCCGGTAATGATTGGCCTTATGCTCGTTTGGAAACTGAAGGACACCTACAAGGCAATGTTTGAGATTGACTCGCAGACAATAGCCGGTGACCCCTCGAAGAACGGTCAGGTTATTGGAGAAAATGTTGCCGGAGTGATGAAGGCTTTTGAAAATTTCGTGAAGATACAGAGCGACGCTGCACTCCGTGAGGTGGCAGGACAATATGCCTACGACGACGACAGCGACGACTCCAAGGCAATAACACTGAGAGACGGCGGCAATGAGATTAACCAGCAGCTTGAGGAGAAACTCGACGAGCGTCTCTCAATGGCAGGAATAGAGGTAGTGGAAGCAAGGATAAACTATCTTGCCTATGCTCCAGAGATAGCTGCCGTGATGCTTCGCCGCCAACAGGCAAGCGCCATCATAACTGCCCGCGAGAAGATTGTGGAGGGAGCCGTGTCAATGGTGAAGATGGCCCTCGACAAGCTCTCGGCAGAAAAAGTCGTTACTTTGGACGACGAGAAGAAAGCCGCCATGGTGAGCAACCTCATGGTAGTGCTCTGTGGTGACGACTCGGCGCAACCTGTTGTCAACGCCGGTTCCTAATGCGATGTCATTGCTTTAGCATGGCTAACGCCTTGTCCTCGGCAGCTTCCATTATCTCGCGCTCACCTGGACCTTTGTCGTTGATGCCGCAGAGATGGAGAATGCCATGAATGATGACACGGTGTAGCTCCTCATCATAATTCTTGCCGAACTTCTCGGCATTAGTACGGACCGTATCAAGGCTGATTACAAGATCGCCATTGATGCGGTCTGCTTCGTCATAGTCGAAGGTGATGATGTCGGTGTAGTAGTCGTGTCCGAGGTATTCGCGGTTTGTCTCAAGAATTTTCTCGTCGTTGACAAACATGTATCCCACCTCTCCTACCTTTCGTCCGTAGGATGCTGCCACAGCCTTTATCCAAGCTGAAATCTCACGTCTTTTAATTTTCGGCATTCTTACGCCGTCAGTGTTATATGTTATCATATCATTATTTTTTTTGGCAAAAACTCACTTACGTCCCTTCCGAAATGTATAAGCTCGCGGACAAGGCTCGACGATACCGCCGAATAGCGTGGGTCGGAGTAGAGCAGTAGAGTCTCTATGCCGCCAAGTTGGCGGTTTATGTCTGCCTGCTCACGCTCATACTCAAAGTCCTTAATCGAACGTACGCCTTTTATGATGAAAGAGGCTTTCTCGCGGCGTGCGAAGTCGATTGTCAGGTCGTTGTAGGTCTTTACTTCGATTTTCGGCTCATCGGCAAATATTCGACTTATTTGTTCCATGCGTTCGTCGGATGTGAACATATATTTCTTCCGCTCGTTCACTCCTATGCCTATAACAATGCGGTCGAAGAGAGGCAAAGCGCGACGTACTATGTCGTCATGTCCAATAGTAAAAGGGTCGAAACTGCCTGTAAATATTCCTGTCATAATTGTTTTGTCAACTAAACTCCAATTCCAGTCCCTGGGCATAGATGTTGCGTCCGAAATGCTTGTATGCAAGTTCTGTCACCATCCTGCCTCGTGGTGTGCGCTTGATGAAGCCCTCCATGATGAGATATGGCTCATAAACCTCCTCAACGGTTCCTGCATCCTCGCCTATTGCTGTGGCTATGGTTGTCACTCCGACAGGTCCTCCCTTGAACTTGTCGATGATGGTGAGAAGTATCTTGTTGTCGGTCTCGTCGAGGCCGTAGCGGTCGATATTGAGTGCAGTGAGGGCAATCTTGGTTATTTCAGTGTCTATGCGTCCTGTGCCTCTGACTTGGGCAAAGTCGCGTACCCTGCGCAGCAGTGCATTGGCAATACGTGGCGTTCCACGGCTGCGTCGAGCTATCTCCATGGCAGCCTCGTTGTCGATGGGCACCCTTAGGATGCTTGCCGAGCGACGTAGAATGCGTGCGAGAGTGTCGGGGTCGTAGTATTCCAAGTGGAGGTTTATGCCGAAGCGGGCGCGAAGTGGAGCTGTGAGAAGTCCGCTGCGCGTTGTGGCACCAACAAGGGTGAAGGGATTGAGATCAATCTGAATGGAGCGTGCCGATGGTCCCTTGTCTATCATTATGTCGATACGATAGTCTTCCATTGCGGAATAGAGATATTCCTCTACCACTGGTGATAGGCGGTGAATCTCGTCAATGAAAAGCACGTCGTTCTTCTCAAGCGAGGTGAGGATGCCTGCCAAGTCGCCTGGCTTGTCGAGCACTGGGCCGCTGGTAATCTTAAATCCTACTCCAAGCTCGTTGGCAATAATGTTGCTGAGTGTGGTTTTTCCAAGTCCGGGAGGGCCATGCAGAAGAGTGTGGTCAAGGGGTTCTCCACGGTATTTCGCAGCCTCCACGAAGACCTCAAGATTCTCCACTACCTTGCTTTGTCCGCTGAAATCGCTGAAGTTCAGAGGCCGCAAGGCATTCTCGAAGTCTTTTTCCGCAGGACTACCGTTCTGTTCTTGTCGTATGTCGAAATTGTCGTCGGTCATGTTATTTAAATGAAAAATGAAGAGTGAAGCATTCTTCACTCTTCACTTGGAATTAGAAGTCCATCTTGTCGAGAGAGTCGTTGAAGTCGCGTGGCTCGTGGTTCTCTTGTATGCCACCTTCCTCGTGACGTGGTCGGCGCTCCGGACGTGGGCGACGTTCACCGCGCTCCGGACGCTCTGGACGTGGGCGACGTTCGCCACGTGGACGACGCTCAGGACGCTCCTGATAGTCGGCAGGCTTCTCGATGAGTACACGATGCGACAACTTATACTTGCCGGTCTTCGGGTCAATCTCAAGCAGTTTCACCTTTATCTTGTCGCCTTCCTTGATGCCGGCTTCCTCAACTGTCTCAAGACGCTTCCAGTCTATCTCGCTAATGTGGAGCAGACCATCCTTGCCAGGAAGTATCTCTACGAAGCAGCCGTAAGGCATGATGCTGCGCACTGTTCCGTCATATACCTCGCCAACCTCTGGGATTGCCACGATGGCACGAATCTTTGCCAAGGCACCGTCGATGCTCTCCTTGTTAGGACCGCTAACCTGTACCTTGCCAACGCCTTCAACCTCATCGATGGTGATGGTGGCACCGGTGTCCTCCTGCATCTGCTGGATAATCTTTCCGCCAGGACCGATAACTGCACCGATAAACTCTTTTGGAATCTCAATCTGTACGATGCGTGGAACCTGTGGCTTCAGCTCTGGACGAGGCTCTGCTATGGTCTCGACGAGCTTGCCGAGGATGTGCTCACGACCAGCCTTTGCCTGCATCAGTGCCTTCTCGAGAATCTCGAAGCTCAGACCGTCGCACTTGATATCCATCTGTGTAGCTGTCAGACCGTCCTTGGTACCTGTGGTCTTGAAGTCCATATCGCCCAAGTGGTCCTCGTCGCCGAGGATGTCGCTCAATACTGCATACTTGTCCTCTCCCGGATTCTTTATAAGACCCATGGCGATGCCGCTCACTGGCTTTGCCATTGGCACACCGGCGTCCATAAGAGCCAATGTACCGGCACATACTGTTGCCATCGACGACGAACCGTTGGACTCAAGAATCTGGCTAACCAAACGTACAGTGTATGGATAGTCGGCAGGTATCTGTCCTTTGAGGGCACGCCAAGCGAGGTGGCCATGACCAATCTCACGTCGTCCGACACCTCTTGAAGCCTTTGCCTCGCCGGTGCAGAATGGAGGGAAGTTGTAGTGGAGCAGGAAGCGCATATAACTCTTGTCGAGCACGTCGTCAACCATTTTCTCGTCGAGTTTTGTACCGAGAGTACAAGTTGTGAGCGACTGTGTCTCTCCGCGTGTGAAGATAGAGCTTCCGTGAGGCATTGGCAGTGGGCTTACCTCACACCATATTGGGCGGATTTCGTCGGTCTTACGTCCGTCGAGACGGATGCCCTCGTCGAGGATGCAACGGCGCATGGCGTCGCGCATCACGTCGTGATAGTAGCGGTCTGCCTCGGCAGCCTTCTCCTCCAGCTCGTCCTCGCTGAGTTCAGCGTGAGCCTCGGTATATTTTGCCTTGAAGTCTTCGATAATCTTGTCGAAAGCGTCCTGGCGTGCGTGCTTGTCGAGAGCCTGCTTCGTGATGTCATATACAGGCTGGTAGAGTTCCTCGTTAATCTGCTTGCGCAGGTCTTCGTCGTTAACCTCGTGGTCGTACTCGCGCTTCACGTCCTTGCCCAGTTCCTTTGAAAGCTCTGTCTGCAGCTCGCACATAGGCTTGATGGCAACCATGGCAGCCTTGAGAGCACCGATCATGTCCTGCTCGCTCACTTCCTTCATCTCGCCTTCCACCATCATGATGTTCTCGGCAGAAGCGCCCACCATGATGTCCATGTCGGCTTCCTTCATCTGGTCGAAAGTAGGGTTGATGACATACTCGCCATTGATGCGTGCTACACGCACCTCACTGATAGGACATTCGAAAGGAATATCTGAGCAAGCCAAGGCTGTCGAGGCAGCGAATCCTGCAAGAGCATCGGGCTGATCGACACCATCGGCTGACAAGAGCATCACGTTTACATACACCTCAGCATGGTAGTTTGAGGGAAAGAGGGGACGGAGCACACGGTCAACGAGGCGCGAGGTGAGAATCTCATTGTCACTTGCCTTGCCTTCACGCTTGGTGAATCCACCAGGGAAGCGACCGGCTGCTGCATACTGCTCTCTGTAGTCAACCTGCAGAGGCATGAAATCTGTACCGGGAACTGCATCTTTTGCGGCACAAACGGTGGCCAAAAGAACGGTGTTGCCCATGCGGAGCACGCAAGAACCGTCGCACTGTTTTGCCACTTTCCCGGTCTCGATGGTGATGGTTCTTCCATCAGCCAACGAAATTGTTTTCGTAATTACGTTCATCTAAAAATTTAAAACTAATTGTTTTGTTCATCAAAAATCGCACAAAGATACAAACATTATGCGGAATAACAACATCTTTTCTCTTTTATCTGCTTCTTTTTGTGTTTTTTTATGAAATCATCATAAAACCAACTCTTTTGTTTGTGGATATCAAATATTATGTGTAACTTTGCCCTTTGAATTGTCTACCGTTCTTTGGAAGATAAATGGGGAAATACCTAAAAACAGGCCTAATTACCATATTCTTGGTTTTTGAATGCAGCGAATGAACCAATATTTAAAAATAAAAAATATGAGAAAACAAATTTTTGCACTATTGGCAGCCACCTGCTGCCTTTCGGCGCAGGCTCAGGAAAAGGAGCTGCCGACAATGGGATGGAGTTCATGGAACACCTTCGCCCTAAACATCAGCGACTCTATTATCATGCGTCAGGCCGACGTTATGGCAAGCACACCGCTTAAGGATGCAGGCTACAAGTACATCAACATCGACGACGGATACTTTGGAGGACGTGACCCGAAGACAGGGCAGCTGCTCATCCATCCTGTGCGTTTCCCACGAGGACTGAAGGGCGTGGTTGACCATATCCACGGATTGGGACTGAAAGCAGGTATCTACTCCGATGCAGGAGCCAACACCTGCGGCAACTACTACGGAGGCGACACCATTGCCAACAACGTGGGACTCTACCGCCACGACCAACAGGACTGCGACTTCTTCTTCAAGGAACTCGATTTCGACTTCATCAAGGTTGACTTCTGCGGAGGCGACGCTCCTCAGAACCGTCAGCGCTACTGCCTCGACCCGCAAGAGCGTTACACTGCCATCCACAAGGCTATGGAAAAGACAGGAAAGAAAGGCCTGCGGCTTAATGTCTGCCGCTGGGACTATCCTGGCACATGGGTTCACAGTGTGGCTACATCGTGGCGAATGAGTGTTGACATCAACTGCTCTTGGCCTTCTGTACGTGGCATCATCGACCAAAGCCTCTATCTTTCTGCCTATTGCTTTGACGGTCGCTATAACGACATGGACATGCTCGAAGTAGGACGAACACTCACTCCGGAGGAAGACCGTACACACTTCGGCATGTGGTGTATCATGGCGTCGCCATTGCTCATAGGTTGCGACATGAGCACTCTAACGCCTGAGGCAATGAACCTGCTCTGCAACAAGGAACTCATTGCCCTCAACCAAGACCCGCTGATGCTGCAGGCCTATGTGGCAAAATATGACAAGACGGACAGTACCTACGTGTTCGTTAAGGATATTGAGACACTCGAAGGCACAACAAGAGCCATTGCCCTCTACAATCCGACGGAAAGTTCTAAAACCGTGAGCATTGACTATGCTGACCTTCAGCTTGAAGGTGTGACACAGGTGCGTGATCTTTACAATCATAAAGACCTTGTGGTTACGGGTAAGAAAGCAAAGAAGTTCGCCAAGGCAAATGCCGCATTCACTGGAGCCACACTGAACCGTGAGGTGCCAGCCCACGGATGCCGCATCTATAAGATTACTGCCGACAAGCGACTTGAGCGCACTCTCTACGAGGCAGAGACAGCATACCTGAGCAGCTATCAGGAACTGAGCAATCCATGGGCTTTGTTCACAGGCACATATCAGAAGGACAACAACTGCTCAGGTGGCGCAAAGGCAATACTTCTCGGCAAGCGTGCCGTCAACGACCTGCAGTGGCGCAATGTCTATAGCCACGAAGGTGGAGACTACGAGATCTCCATCCGCTGCAACTCCAAACCAGGCGTAAAGAGCCAAATTAGCTGGGGGCATCCTCACATGGACGGCCAGCACTTCTTCCTTAATGTAAACGGTGGAGCAGGTGAGGTTGTATTCGCCAACACCAATGGCAAGTGGGGCGAGGTGACTGCAAAGATTCACCTCGAGAAGGGAAACAACATCGTCCGCCTGTATCACGACCGCGACGAACTGCCCGAAATCGACTGTATGACGTTGAAGAAATTGTGATATGCAGTTGGCGAGTTGACAATCTGCCAACTCGCCAACTTAATTAAAAGAACACTGCTCTTTGCAGTCCGTATATCAAAATTCCCGCAAGATAACCAACAAGTACAATCCACGAAATCTTTTTCATGTACCAACCAAAGGTTATCTTTTCCAAACCCATCACTACCACACCGGCGGCACTGCCCACGATGAGCATCGAACCACCCACACCGGCACAGTAGGCAAGTAGTTGCCAGAAGATGCCGTCCACGGCGAAGTCGCCAGTAGCTGCTGCGGGATACATTCCCATACATCCTGCCACCAAAGGCACGTTGTCAACAATACTCGACAAGATGCCGATGATGCCTGTTATCAGGTAGTGGTTGCCGTTGAACACGTTGTTAAGTCCGTCGCCAAGAAGTTCAAGAGCTCCGATGGTCTCTAAACAAGCCACTGCCATCAGAATACCGAGGAAGAAAAGTATTGTTCCCATGTCTATGCGCGAGAGCATGTTCGTAACGCGTTTCTGCATTCCGCCCTTTTCCTCCTCACCTGAGAGTCGTGAGTAGAACACCTCAGTCACTGTCCATAGTACTCCAAGCACAAGCAGGATGCCCATGAACGGCGGAAGATGGGTTATGGTCTTGAATACAGGCACGAATATCAAACCGCCTACACCAAGGAAGAACACTGTCTTGCGCTGCTCCTCTGTCAGGTGGTCCTCCACACGGGCGTTCTGCTCAAAGTCCTTCACTTCCACCTTGCCCTCTAAACTGCGTGAGAGGATGAATGCAGGCACAAGCATAGATACGAGCGAAGGCAGGAATACCTCCATTATCACGCCCCCGGCAGTCAGCACACCCTTGTTCCAGAGCATTATGGTGGTCACGTCGCCAATTGGTGAAAAAGCACCTCCTGAGTTGGCTGCAATAATCACGAGCGCTGCATAAACCAAACGGTCCTTACGACTTTCCACGAGCTTTCTCAAAATCATGATCATCACGATACTCGTGGTAAGGTTGTCGAGCACAGCCGAGAGAACGAAGGTCATGAATGCAATTCGCCACAGCAGTTTTTTCTTCGTTCGTGTCTTCAGCGTGTCGCGCACGAAGTTGAAACCTCCGTTTTGGTCAACAAGCTCCACAATGGTCATTGCTCCCATAAGGAAGAACAGTGTAGTGGCTGTGTTGCCGAGATGTCGTTCCATCACTTCCGCCACTGCCAGCGCCTTGTGTGCGCCTATGGCTCCCGCAATATATTGTCCCGGATCAATCATGAACAAGGTCCAGCAAACCACGAACATCAGCAGGGCAATGGCTGCCTTGTTGATTTTTGTCACACTCTCAATGGCTATAAAGAAATAGCCAAGGCAGAATACTGCCACAATAATGATGCTTAATGTCGTCATTTTTAATTAGGTAAAGAGATAGTTTTATAAGTTTTTTTATTTGGCTGCAAAAGTAGGAATAAAAAACGATACCACCAAACTTTTCGTCATTTTTCTCTTTGTTTTATTTGAAAACTATAATTCATAGCTAAGGAAAAGTGCATCCTCAGGCTCGAGGTTGCACACCTTATTAGGTTTAGTAGTCATTACTTTACGCACGTCTTTGCCATTCTTCATTATGGCACATTTATCTGTTTGAAATAGGCTTTATATGTAGAAAAGCAGTGCGAATTATC
>CALZDK010000027.1 GCA_945637645.1 uncultured Prevotella sp. | reverse complement strand
GAGAACATCATCACGCAGTAGTTTGCGCAGTCGTCGGCAGAAGCGTTGCCCAGAGGCGACATCTTGTTGGAGAAGTCCATCAGGTTCTCCATGTCCTTTATGCCCTTACCTGCCGTTGTTGGCGTTGGCGACTGCGATATTGTGTTAATACGCACGTTTTTCTCACGACCATAGATGTATCCGAAGCTGCGTGCAATGCTCTCAAGCATGCTCTTTGCGTCAGCCATGTCGTTATAGCCGAAGAAAGTGCGCTGCGATGCGACATAAGTGAGAGCCACCACAGAGCCATACTCGGCAATGGCGTCCTGTTTCTTTGCCACCTGAAGCATCTTGTGGAACGAGATTGCAGAGATGTCTAATGTCTTCTGGAGATAGTTGTAGTCGAGGTCGTCGTATGTGCGGTGTTTACGCACGTTTGGACTCATTCCGATGGAGTGGAGCACGAAATCCACTTTTCCACCGAGTTTCTCTACTGATTCGCTGAATACTTTCTCAAGATCCTCTACGCTTGTTGCGTCTGCTGGGATCACAGGTGCGTCGAGCTGCTTGCTCAGTTCGTCGAGCTGTCCCATACGCAAAGCCATTGGGGTGTTGCTCAATGTGATTTTTGCACCTTCTTCTACGGCCTTCACGGCCACTTTCCATGCTATGGAATCTTCGTTCAATGCGCCGAAGATTATACCACGCTTTCCTGCTAATAAATTATGCGTCATAATAAAATAATGTAATAACGGCTGCAAAATTACACATTTTTCCTTAAAGTGTGCATGTCCGTAAACACATATTAACGTAAAAAGTCCGTAAACCTTTACGAAACAGTGCAAAACATATAGACAAGTGGATTCCGCTTTGTTGACTTGTGGTTGCAAGCTATTGCTATGGAACACTTACCGCGTCTGACCTCCTTATTGTGTAAAAAATCTGGGAATAAAAACATAATGGATAGCCAGACGGGGATGACCTTAATTTTTATAGTTTAAGACAGGACTACTTGCAGAAAAGTTTGTCTTTCATTGAAGAATTTTTCACTTTCCTTTCTTTTTATTGGAGAATAGTTGTATCTTTGCACCCAGATTAGAATATTAACCGTTTTGGAAGAGAAAGAAATGACCCTTTTGGGAAAGATAAAATATCCGGCCGATTTGAGGTTGCTGGCCGAGGAACAGTTGCCAGGTGTTTGCGACGAGTTGAGACGCGACATTGTCGATGAACTATCGGTAAACCCCGGACATCTCGCCTCAAGCCTTGGCGTGGTGGAGCTGACAGTGGCGCTGCACTATGTTTATGACACACCGCACGACAGAATAGTATGGGACGTGGGACACCAGGCCTACGGTCACAAGATTCTAACGGGCAGGCGAGACAGGTTCTACACCAACCGCAAGCTCAACGGCATAATGCCGTTCCCCTCGCCAAAGGAAAGCGAGTACGACACCTTTGTGTGCGGACATGCCAGCAATTCCATCTCTGCCGCTTTGGGCATGGCTGTGGCTACTAAAGCCAACGGCGAGAGCCGCCATGTGGTGGCGGTGATTGGCGACGGAGCGATGAGCGGCGGACTGGCGTTTGAGGGACTGAACAACGTGTCGCAACACCCTAACGACATGCTCATAATTCTGAACGACAACAACATGTCGATAGACCGCAGCGTGGGAGGCATGAAACAATACTTGTTAGGGCTGAACACCAACGAGACCTACAACGCCTTGAAATTCAAGGTTACGCAATGGCTCCACTCGCGAGGCTATATGGAGGACGACAGGCGGAAAGGACTTATTAGGCTGAGCAACGCGCTGAAGTCGGCAATAAGCCACCAACAGAACATATTTGAGGGGCTGAACATAAGATATTTCGGACCCTTCGACGGACACAACGTGAAGGAACTGGTGCGCATACTGAAACAGCTGAAAGGCATGAGCGGACCTAAACTGCTCCATCTCCACACCGTGAAGGGCAAGGGCTACAAACCCGCCGAGAAGGCTGCAACTATATGGCATGCCCCAGGAAAGTTTGACGTAGATACGGGTGAGCGCATAGTGAACGACACCACTGGACAACCACCGAAGTTTCAGGACGTGTTTGGAGAGACACTGCTCGAACTGGCAAGACATAACGAAAAGATAGTAGGCGTGACCCCAGCCATGCCAACGGGATGCTCGATGAACATAATGATGGAAGCAATGCCCGAAAGGACGTTCGACGTGGGTATTGCCGAAGGACACGCCGTGACGTTCTCGGCAGGAATGGCAAAGGAGGGACTTGTACCTTTCTGCAATATCTACAGCGCATTTGCCCAGAGAGCTTACGACAACGTGATACACGACGCGGCGATACTACGGCTGCCCGTGGTGCTTTGTCTCGACAGGGCAGGGCTCGTGGGAGAAGACGGACCGACACACCATGGCGCGTTCGACATAGCCTCGCTGCGCACAGTGCCTAACCTCACCATCTGCTCGCCATACGACGAGCACGAGCTGCGCCGCATGATGTTTACCGCACAACAGAAAGACCGAGGTCCCTTCGTGATACGCTATCCGCGAGGCAACGGCTATCTGGCCGACTGGCGCTGCCCCTTGGAAGAGATAAAGGTGGGCACGGGCAGGAGACTGAAAGACGGAAAGGAACTGGCTGTACTGACCCTTGGACCCATAGGCCACACTGCGGCGGAGGCAATAGCCGAAGTGGAGGCTGAGAACAAGGAGAAGAGCATAGCACTCTACGATATGCGCTTCGTGAAGCCTCTCGACGAGAAGATGCTCGACGAGATAGCAGGGCGTTTTGAAAGGATAGTGACCGTGGAAGACGGATCGCTCAATGGTGGTTTCGGCTCTGCGGTGCTTGAATGGATGAGCGACCACGGACACAGGGTGCAGATAACCCGACTGGGACTGCCCGACGAGTTTGTGCAGCACGGAAAGGTTGAGGAACTGCAGCACATCGTGGGTATTGACAAGGAAGGAATAAAAAAAGCATTGATATGAAGATAATTATTGCAGGAGCAGGAGCCGTGGGTACACACCTCGCAAAACTGTTGTCGAGGGAACACCAGGAGTGTACGCTTATGGACCCCGAACCAAGCAGGTTGGAGGGTCTCGACAGCGACTACGACATAATGACTATGCTCGGCTCGCCTACCAGCATAAAGGCTCTGGAAGAAGCGGGTACGGCAAGTGCCGACCTCTTCGTGGCTGTGACCCCCGACGAGAGCCGCAACATGAACGCCTGCATCCTCGCGCATGCCATCGGCGCGAAGAAGACCGTGGCGAGAATAGACAACTACGAGTATCTGGACACAAAGCTGAAACCCTTCTTCCGAAAGTTAGGTATCGACTCGCTGATTTATCCTGAGGTTCTTGCCGCACAGGACATCATAAATGGACTGAAGATGAGCTGGGTGAGACAGCGGTGGGACGTGCACGGAGGAGCGTTGGTGATGCTCGGAGTTAAGCTGCGCGAGACGTGCGAGATACTCAACCAACCACTGAGAGAACTTTGCGGTCCCGACGATCCTTACCACATAGTGGCGATAAAACGTGGCGGCGATACCATCATTCCGGGCGGTAACGACGAGCTGCGCAACATGGACTTCGCCTACTTCATGACTACACGCGAGTATATACCTTATATAAGAAAGGTGGCGGGTAAGGAACATTATGCCGACGTGAAGAACGTTATAATAATGGGCGGAAGCAAGACCACGGTGAGAACGGCACTCACGGTGCCCGACTACATGAACGTGAAGATAATAGAGCGCGACGAGAAACGTTGCGAAAGGCTCAATGAGCTGCTCAGCGACACCGACACAATGGTGATTCACGGCGACGGACGCGACATAGGAATGCTGATGGAGGAGGGAATACGCAACACACAGGCCTTCGTGGCCCTGACGGAGAACGCGGAGACAAACATACTTGCCTGCCTTACCGCCAAACGGTTGGGTGTGAGGAAGACGGTGGCAATGGTGGAGAACCTCGACTATGTGGACATGGCGGAGGGACTCGACATCGGCACCATAATCAATAAGAAGACAATAGCCGCGAGCCACATATTCCAACTGATGCTCGACGCCGACGTGAGCAACATGCGCTCGCTGATGGTGGCAGACTCCGATGTGGCGGAATTCACCGCAGCGCAAGGCTCGCCGGTGACGAGGAAGCCAGTGAAGGACCTCGGACTGCCTACCGGTGTGACCATAGGAGGACTGGTGAGACACAATGTGGGAATGTTGGTGAACGGAAACTCACAGATAGAGGCAGGCGACTCGGTGATGGTGTTCTGCCATGAGCACAACCTTAAGAAGGTGGAGAAATTTTTCAAGCCTAAGTTGCTATGGTGAACTATGGAATCATAACCAAGATTATCGGACAACTGCTGTTCATAGAGGCGCTGATGATGATGGTGTGTCTTGGCACCTCATTCTTCTACGCCGAGGACGACGTGCTCTCCTTTCTCATCTCCATGCTTGTCACCATGGTGGGCGGACTGCTGTTCCGATATGCAGGAAGGAACGCCGACAACCGCCTGAGCCGCCGCGACGCCTATCTCGTGGTGACGGCGACATGGATTATCTTCAGTTTCTTCGGGATGTTGCCCTATCTGATAGGAGGTTACATACCAAACGTATGCGACGCCTATTTTGAAACAATGTCGGGATTCACCACAACAGGAGCCTCCATTCTTGACGACGTGGAGCACATGCCGCACGGCATACTCTTCTGGCGGTCGATGACACAGTGGATTGGCGGCTTGGGAATAGTGTTCTTCACCATAGCCATACTTCCCTCGATAGTGGGCGGAAGTATGAAGGTGTTTGCGGCTGAGGCTACAGGACCAATAAAGTCGAAACTGCACCCGAGGCTGAGCACGAGTGCCAAGTGGATATGGAGTATCTACACTGTGCTCACCATAGCCTGCTTCGCAGCCTTTGCAGTGGCTGGTATGGGCTTGTACGACAGCGTAAACTATTCGATGACGACAACGGCGACGGGTGGTTTCGCTCCCCACAACGACTCGCTCTCCCATTTCCATTCTTCGGAGATAGAGTACATCGGAATACTGTTCCAGTTCCTTTCGGGTATAAATTTCGTGATGCTCTATTCGGCGGCGTTCAAGGGAAAGATTGGAATGCTTTTCTCCAACTCGGAGTTCAAACTATACCTGACGCTCATAACGGTATGTACGGCAAGCATTATGTATTTGCTGATAATGAACAACGGCTACATGCTGGAGGACGCCTTCAGGTGTGCCTTGTTCCAGGTAGTGTCGTTCATTACCACCACGGGACTGTTCAACGACGACGCCGGACAGTGGCCGCACCTGACGTGGGTGATATTGGGCTGTTGCATGTTCGTGGGCTCGTGTGCTGGCAGTACAAGCGGCGGCTTCAAGTGCATAAGGGCAATGATGGTGCTGAAGGTGATGAGAAACGAGTTCAAACGCATACTTCATCCCACCGCTGTGCTGCCAATAAAGGTGAACGGACAGCATGTGCCGCAGGACAAGATACTGTCGCTGATGTCGTTTCTTGCCATCTATGTGCTTATGTGCCTCGTGGTGGCTACGCTGATGATTGCCGTAGGCATTGACCACACCAACGCAATAACTATATCGCTCAGTTGCGTGAGCAACGTGGGCCCCACACTCGGTACCGACATAGGACCCGTGATGTCGTGGTCGTCGCTGCCGGAGGTTGTGAAGTGGATGTGTTCGCTGCTGATGCTCATGGGACGTCTGGAGATAATGACCGTGCTGGTGATTTTCACACCGGCGTTCTGGAAAGACAACTAAAAGAGAAACCTATACGACTACAAACTATAAGCCCAAGAGTAGATAAAAAAAAGTTCAACTTAAAAAACGAGAGAAAACAATGCAGATTTTGAAATTCAAACCGTTGCTGAAATCTACTATTTGGGGTGGAAGCAAAATTATTCCGTTCAAGAACCTCGACTCCGGCCAGGCAAACGTCGGTGAGAGTTGGGAAGTGTCGGGAGTGAAAGACAACGAGTCAGTAGTGAGTGAAGGAGAGTTTGAGGGCAAAATGCTCAACGAACTTGTTGCTGAGCTGAAGGAAAAACTCGTGGGCGAGGAGAACTACGAGCGCTTCGGCAACTCTTTCCCGCTGCTCGTGAAGTTTATCGACGCACAGCAGGACCTCTCCATCCAGGTGCATCCCGACGACGAGACAGCCCACAGGCAGGGAAAGCCCATGGGCAAGACAGAGATGTGGTATGCACTGGAGTCGGACGACGACGCAACACTGCGTGTGGGGCTGAGGAAGGCAATAACGCCTGAACTTTACAAGGAGATGGTGGAGGACGGAAGCATAGTGGAAGCACTGGCAGAATACAAACTGAGTGCCGACGACTGCTTCTTCATTCCCGCAGGAAGAATACACGCAATCTGTAAGGGGTCGTTTGTGGCTGAGATACAGCAGACAAGCGATGTGACCTACCGCATCTACGACTACAAGCGACGCGACAAGGACGGCAACTACCGCGAGCTGCACACCAAAGAGGCTTCCGAGGCAATAGACTACACGGTGCTCGACGATTACCGCACGCACTACACTCCCCGAAAGAACGAGAGCGTGCAGCTTGTCAGCTGCCCGTTCTTCACCACAGCGGTGTATGACCTCGACGAGCCAATGACCCTTGACTACAGCGAGCTGGACAGCTTCGTGATACTGATAGGTCTTAAGGGCGAGGCAACCCTGCTTACGGAGAATGGCGACGAGGTGTCGTTCAAGCAAGGTGAGACTGTGTTGCTGCCAGCCACTGCGGGGATGGTGAAAGTAAGCGGCACGATAAAGTTCCTTGAGACATACGTTTGATAGGGATTTTTGTCCCTTTTATCGAGTAATGCCACATATTTCATATTTATTTTCCGGTTCTTAACATCTTTTTCCACTGAATGTTTTGAAATTACATATTTTCTTCATATTTTTGCAAAAAAATTAAGCACGAAGAAAACAACTTAACACAAAAATAATATGAAATATGTGGCACTACCAGTGGAAAAGGTGAGGCGCTTGTCTTTTTATCTTGCCATGGAGGAGTATGTCGCCCGTAGGATTGACGAGCAGGACTTGTTTTTCATGTGGCAGGTGGAGCCGAGCGTTATCTTTGGAAGAAACCAGCTGATAGAGAATGAGGTGAACCTGAAGTTCTGTCGGGAGCGTGGAATAAAGACCTACAGGAGAAAGAGTGGGGGAGGCTGCGTCTATGCCGACATGAACAACGTGATGTTCTCATATGTCACGAAAGACGAGGCTGTGGGCTTCACGTTTAACAGATATATAAATATGGTGGTGCTTGTGCTCCAGAATCTTGGAGTAGATGCAAAGGCGAGTGGAAGGAACGATGTGATGATAGGCGACAGGAAGGTGTCGGGAAACGCGTTCTACCACATTCCGGGAAGAAGCATAGTGCACGGAACCATGCTCTACGACACCGACATGGTGAACATGGTTGGAGCCATAACACCTACGGACGAGAAACTCCTGAGCAAGGGAGTGGCAAGCGTGAGACAGAGAATAGCGCTGCTGAAGGATTACATAAATCTCGACATTGAGCAGTTTAAGACATTTGTGAGAAACAACCTGTGCCAGGGAGAGATAGTCCTAAATGAGGAGGATATAAGGGGCATAGAGGAAATAGAGAAAGATTACCTGACCGACGAGTTTATCTATGGCAACAATCCGAAATACACAATAGTAAGAAAACGTAGGATAGAGACGGTGGGCGACTTTGAGGTAAGGATAGAGATGAAGAACGGCGAGATAAAGGGTATGGTAATGCTCGGCGACTATTTTATAGTAGGCGACATAGACGACACTATCTTGCGGCCACTCAAGGGAGTGAGGCTGGAGCGCGAGGCCCTGGAGAAGGCGCTTCCCGAACAACTCGACACGGCAATACTGAACCTGCGGAAAGCGGATTTCATAGACCTGCTGCTGTGAGGAAAACACATTATAACACGAATCCTAAGACAACAATAAAGACTATACAACAATGGAAGAAAACAAAAGAACATGTCTATACGACAAACACGTGGCTCTTGGAGCCTTGATAAGCCCCTTCGGCGGCTTTGACATGCCTATCCAGTACTCCACCATTATCGACGAGCACCAAGCTGTGCGCACCGATTGTGGCGTCTTTGACGTGTCGCACATGGGCGAGGTGACGGTCAAGGGAAAGGATGCTGAGAATTATGTGAACCACATATTCACCAACGACGTGCGTGGAATGGAGGACGGAAAAATCCTCTACGGCATGATGTGTTATGAGAATGGAGGAACGGTGGATGACCTCCTCGTTTATAAGATGGCGGATAACGATTTCTTCATCGTTATCAATGCCGCCAACATTGACAAGGACTGGGCTTGGATGCAGGAGCACGCCAAGGGCTACGATATAGACTTGAAGAACCTTTCCGACTTTTACGGACAGATCGCTGTGCAGGGACCTAACTCCGAGAAAGTGGTGGAGGAAGTGCTCGGACTTGTGTGCCGTGAGTTGACCTTCTACACAGTGAAAACCATTGGCGACGTGATAGTAAGTCGCACAGGATATACGGGAGAGGACGGTTTTGAGATTTATGGCTCGCACGACTTCATTCGTGAGTGCTGGGACAAGCTGATGGCTTCAGGACGTTGCAAACCATGTGGATTAGGCTGCCGCGACACGCTGCGTTTCGAGGTAGGGCTCCCGCTCTATGGCGACGAATTGTCGGCTGAGATATCACCTGTTATGGCAGGGCTGAGCATCTTCTGCAAGTTAGACAAACCGGAATTTATTGGTCGCGAGGCTCTGGTTGACCAGAAGGAGAACGGCGTGGAACGTCGTCTCGTGGGCATAGAGCTTGAGGGCAAGGCAATACCTCGCCATGGATATGCTGTGGTGAAGGATGGAGAGCAGATAGGAGAAGTGACCACTGGCTACCACACCATCTCCACCGACAAGAGCGTATGTATGGCTCTTGTGAAGGTGCCGTTCAACAAACTGGGAACTCCGCTGGAGATTCAGATTAGGAAGAAGACTTTCCCTGGAGTTGTGGTGAAGAAGAAATTCTACGAGAAACACTATAAAAAATAATAGAATAACAAAATTTTAAAAATAAAGAAATTATGGCAAATGTTATTGAAGGACTCTACTACTCAGAGTCACACGAGTTCGTAAAGGTTGAGGGCAACTTTGGCTTTGTTGGCATCACCGATTATGCACAGCATGCTCTTGGCAACGTGGTATATGTTGATATGCCTGACGTTGACGATGAGGTGGAGGCTGGTGAGGATTTCGGAGCCGTAGAGAGTGTTAAGGCTGCCAGTGATCTCATTTCTCCAGTGAGCGGTACGGTTGTTGAGGTGAATGAGGCTCTTGAGGACGAGCCGGAACTGCTCAACAAGGACGCGTTTGCCAACTGGATTATCAAGGTGGAGCTATCCGACAAGTCTGAGCTCGACAACCTTATGGACGCAAAGGCATACGAGGAGCATTGTGCTAACGAATAAAATAAGTTGAACTTATGACATACAAGTTTTTCCCACATACGGAAGAAGACCTCAAAGAGATGCTGGCTAAGGCCGGCGTCTCTTCTTTGGAGGAACTTTATGCCGAGGTGCCCGAGAGCATACGCTTCAAGGGTGACTACGACCTGCCGGAGGCAATGAGCGAACTGGAGATAAGGCAGTTCTTCAAGGCACTGGGAGAGGAAAACAAACAGCTAACCTGCTTCGCAGGAGCCGGAACTTATGACCATTATACGCCATCGGTGATACCAAGCATCGTGGAACGCTCGGAGTTCCTCACATCATACACTCCCTATCAGGCTGAGATTTCGCAGGGAACACTGCATTATATCTTTGAATATCAGTCTATGATGACAGAGCTGACGGGGATGGATATCTCCAACGCATCGATGTATGACGGTACGACAGCCACGGCAGAGGCCATGCTGATGTGTATTGCTGCAGGGAAGAAGGCCAACAAGGTGCTCGTGTCTGAGACTGTGGATCCAAAGACCATAGAGGTGGTTAACACCTACGCACATTTCCATGGCGTGGAGATAGAGATGGTGAAGGCAAAGGATGGCGTCACCGATCGAGACGACTATGCGGCAAAAATTGCTCAGGGAGGAGTGGCAGGTATGATTGTTCAGCAGCCAAACTACTATGGTATAGTGGAGGACTACGAGGGCTTTGCCGATACTGCACATGCCAATAAGGCACTCTTTGTTATAAACAGTATAGCTGCTGACCTCGCGGTGCTGAAGACACCGGGCGAATGGGGTGCCGACATTGCAGTTGGAGACGGTCAGAGTTTAGGAATACCTATGACCTTCGGAGGACCTTCGCTGGGATATATGTGCTGTACGGAAAAACTGATAAGGAAATTGCCCGGACGTATCGTCGGCATGACAAAGGACAACCGTGGACAGCGTGCTTTCGTGTTGACACTCCAGGCTCGTGAGCAGCACATACGTCGTCAAAAGGCAACATCGAATATCTGTTCCAACGAGAGCCTCATGGCGCTTTTCGTGACCATATATATGTCGCTGATGGGTAAGGAAGGACTGAAGGAGGCTGCACGCCTGTCTTACGCAGGTGCGCACTATCTTGCCGACAGACTCTTAGCAACAGGCAAGTTTGCCATGGCTTTTGACAAACCGTTCTTCAACGAGTTCTGTGTTCGCTATGGTGGTGATGTTGATGCCCTTCAGAAGAAATTCATCGACAACGGCATCTTCGGCGGAATAAAGGTGGCGACAGACACAATAATGTTTGCCGTGACAGAGAAGCGCACAAAGGAAGAAATTGACAAATTGGTTAGTTTAATTTAAGGAGGTGAGGATATGAACAACAAATTATATGGCAATCTTATTTTCGAGCTTTCAAAGGAAGGCCGTAGAGGATATTCACTTCCGAAAAACCGTTATGGCGACTATGAGATTCCTGCCGAGATGTGCAGGAAAGAGGATGCGGCACTGCCAGAGTGTGACGAGATGACCGTTGTGAGACACTATACCAACCACAGTGAGAACAATTTCGGCGTCAACAATGGATTCTATCCTCTTGGAAGTTGTACAATGAAGTACAATCCTGTTATAAATGAGGAGGTGGCAAACATGCCGGAATTCACTGCCCTGCATCCCATGCAGCCGGAAGAGACGGTGAAGGGAGCACTTGACGTGTATGAGCAGCTGCAGAAACATCTTTCATCAATATCTGGTCTTAGCCAATTCACCCTCAATCCGTTTGCCGGAGCTCATGGAGAGCTGACGGGTTTGATGATTATTCGTGCTTATCACGAGAGTCGTGGTGACAGTAAGCGTGTTAAGGTAATCATTCCAGACTCGGCGCATGGAACAAATCCCGCCTCGGCTGCTGTCTGCGGACTTGAGGTGGTGGAGGTGAAAAGTACTGCACAGGGATATGTTGACGTCAACGACCTGAGAGGGCTTCTTGACGACACCGTGGCTGCCATGATGATGACCAATCCAAACACTCTCGGAATGTTTGAGCAGGAAATACCGGAAATAGCGAAACTCGTGCACGACTGTGGCGGATTGATGTACTACGACGGAGCTAACCTTAACCCTATGCTTGGAGCTTGTCGTCCTGGAGATATGGGATTCGACGTTATGCACATAAATCTCCATAAGACCTTCTCCACTCCTCATGGTGGAGGTGGACCGGGTGCAGGCCCCGTGGGAGTACGCGCAGGATTGGAACAGTTCCTTCCAGAATCCTCAGATGCTTGCTCTCTCGATGACGTGAAGGCTTTGGACTTCACAAAGGCCGACGGAGGTAGAATTTCAGTTGGGGCTTATCATGGTAACTTTGGCATCATTCTGCGTGCATTGACTTATATACTGACTCTTGGTCGCGAGAATCTTAAAATGGTAGGTCCTCTTGCTACTCTCAATGCCAACTATATTAAGGAGGCTCTAAAGGATGAGTATCTATTGCCTATAGAAGGATTGTGCAAGCATGAGTTCGTGTTCGACGGACTGCGTGACAAATCGACAGGCGTGACCACAATGGACGTGGCTAAGCGACTGCTTGACTACGGCTATCACGCTCCTACGATATACTTCCCTCTACTGTTCCATGAGTCGCTAATGATTGAGCCGACTGAGAATGAGAGCAAGGACACTATCAACGGATTTGTCGAGGTGATGCGGAAAATTGCCGAGGAGGCACGCACCAATCCTGACATCGTGAAGAGTGCTCCCCACAACACTCCTATCGGACGTGTCGATGATGTACTCGCGGCAAAACATCCTGTGGTGAAGTTTAAAGACATCGAGGTATGAAAAGCGATATAATAATAATAGGTAGCGGTCCAGGCGGATACAGGACTGCTGCCTATGCTGCCGCCAAGGGAAAGACAGTGACCATATTTGAGGAGGGACCTCTTGGAGGTACTTGCCTGAATGTGGGCTGTATTCCCACAAAGACTTTTGCCCGCTCGGCTGAAGCCGCAGGTGAGATGCGAAATGCAGCTCAGCTCGGATTGAAAGCCATTGAACCGGAGTTCTCGCTTGCCGACATTGTAGCACGTAAGGATGCCATCGTTGACCAGTTGCGCCAGGCTATTGCTGGAGTGCTCTCTGCTCCAGGAATCACCCTCGTGAATGCAAAGGCTGAGTTTGTTGACGACCATACCGTTGAGGCTGCCGGTGAGAGATATACCGCTGACAATATAATAATCGCTTCGGGGTCGTCGCATAAGTCACTTCGTATAGAGGCTCTTGATGAGTCTATGCTTCTTACTTCGGACACTTTGTTGTCGCTTACCGAATTCCCGCGTCGTCTCGTAATTGTCGGTGCTGGAGTTATTGGAATGGAATTTGCAAGCATTTTCCGTCAGTTGGGCGCAGAGGTGACTGTGGTGGAGTTCCTGAAGGAGTGTATCCCTGCTCTTGATGCCGATGTGGCAAAACGCTTGCGCAAGGTACTTGAGAAACAGGGCGTGGAGTTCTATATGCAGTCGGCTGTGAAGAGTATCGCTAATGGCTGTGTCACTTTTGAACGTAAGGGGAAGGAACAAAGCATTGAGGCTGACAAGGTGCTTGTGGCTGTAGGGCGTAAACCTAATGTTGAAGGCTTCGCATTGGAGAAGACATCAATAAAATATGATGCCCGTGGCATTGAGGTAGATGACGATATGTTGACCAATGTGCCGGGTGTTTATGCCATAGGTGACGTAAATGCGAGAATGATGCTTGCCCATGCTGCTACAATGCAGGGATTACATGTGGTAAACACTATTGTTGGTGTGAAGGATGACATACGCCTTGACATCATGCCGGCGGCAATATTTACTAACCCGGAGGCGGCTTGTGTCGGTAAGACAGAAGAACAGCTGAAAGCTGATGGTGTAGATATCGAGGTAAGAAAGAAAAACTATAGAACCAATGGCCGTGCTTTGGCAATGGCAGAGCCTGAAGGCATGATCAAGCTCGTTGCTGATAAAAATAGTGGAGAAATTTTGAGTTGCCATGCTTATGGGGCTCATAGTGCAGACATCGTGCAGGAAATTAGCGCTCTGATGTGCAAGCATACAACTGTACAACAACTTCATGAAATGGTGCATATTCATCCTACTATTAATGAGATGTTGCAGGAAATTTAATTGCTAAAGCAAAATAATGGTTTGGCGACTGTATTATCGGCGAAGAACCTCAAATATAGGTTGACGTTGTTAATACAGTCGCTTATACATTTATTAAGGTGTGTTTCTATGGTTTCGCCTTCGTATAACATCATTAATGTGAATGAATGTTAAAGAAATGCATTTTTCTTCTGAAATATTTGGAGCGTATTGATTTTTGCCGTACCTTTGCATCCGCTTTCGAGAAACAACGACACTCGGGGCGATTAGAAAGAG
>CALZDK010000026.1 GCA_945637645.1 uncultured Prevotella sp. | reverse complement strand
GAAGCCTTCGGACAAACAACAGAAGCCTTCGGACGAAGATTGCAAAGGTAAGAGTGTGTAGCTATAACTCCACCCTTACTCCATTGTGACTCCGCTACAACTCCACCACAAGTCCACAATGAACTCGATGGAAGTATAGGATGAAGTCGATCAACCTCTACTATGAAGTCGTATTGAATTCGTTCGCCGAACGAATTATGAACGACTTCATCCTATACTTTGAACGACTTCATCCCCCAGTTTCATCGAACTCATAGTGGAAGGACTGTGTACTAAGGACGGAGTTGCAGTAGCTGGAGGGGTTAGAACAGTTCGGTGAAGGTTTTGTGACCTTTGGCATAGTATTGCCAGAGGAGGGAGATGGGGAGACGTTCGGGTATGGGAGTGTGGGCTGATGAGGCTTGGATTTTCTTGCGGTCTTGGGCAAACTCGTGGCGCCAACGCTTAAAGGCACTACGGGCACGGAACACGGCACGGAAATCGCCGAGGTTTCTGCCAAGAATGAGCATCTGGAAGGCTGCAAGATAGTCGAGGAACCATCGCACACGCATGACATGGCGTAGCTCTGAGTCGGGGAGATTCTTGTAGAGCATGGTGAGGTTGTTGCGGAAGTTGAGGAACGTCTTCATGGGATTGCCCTTGGGTAATGTGCCTCCGCCAACATGATAGACATAGCTCTCAGGTATGCAGTATATCTTGCGCCCCATGATGCGCAGTCGCCAGCAAAGGTCTATCTCTTCGTTATGGGCAAAGAAACGTCCGTCGAGTCCACCTGCCTTCCAATAGTCGGCGGAACGGATGAGCAAGGCTGCGCCTGTTGCCCAAAGAATTGACATTGGTGTGTCGTACTGTCCGTTGTCGCGCTCCACGGTGTCGAAGATTCTACCACGGCAGAAGGGATAGCCATAACGGTCGATGAAACCGCCAGAAGCTCCGGCATACTCAAAGCTGTCGGTGTCTGCCATGGAGAGGAGCTTCGGCTGACAGGCAGCCACGTCTTGATGAACGTCCATAAACTCGACGAGAGGCTGTAGCCAATGGTGTGTGACACGAATGTCGGAGTTGAGCAAGAGATAATACTCCGCGTTTATCTGACGCAGTGCCTTGTTGTAGCCCTCGGCAAATCCCCAGTTTTTCTCAAGCTCTATGATGCGGCACTGTGGATATTCGCTACGCAGGAGCTCGACGGAATCGTCTGTTGAGGCATTGTCGGCAACATACACCACGGCTTCGTCGTCCACCGAATAGCGTATGACGTCGCCAAGATACTGGCGAAGCATTGAGGCTCCGTTCCAGTTAAGTATTACTACTGCTATTTTGTCCATTTCATCGAAAATAAAAGTAATGTCGGTGGATTCTCAGGGCGTTGCCCTGGGTTTTAATTCTTTAATTTTTTAATTCTTTAATTTAGCGTAGCGAACAGCGCTGTTTTGTCGTGATTGAATCCACCGAGGCGCACTGTGAGTATGGTGTTGTCGTATTCGGGCTTTGCGAGCGTTGGCGGCAGTTCCACACGGATGTAGTTCTCGGTGAAACCGTGCATTGCCTTTCCCCTTGGCGCTTTCTCGAAGAGCACCTTTGCCTCTGAACCGATGTGACGTTCGTAGAACGCTTGGGTCTTACGGTCGGAGAGCTCAAGGAGCCGGTGGCTTCGCTCTTTCTTCGTCTTGTCATCGACTGTGTAGGGAATCTTCAAAGCGGCAGTGCCTGGTCGCTCGGAATAGGGAAATACATGGAGTTGGGTTACATCGAGCGACTCAAGAAACTCGTATGTCTCTTCGAAACACTCTGGTGTCTCTCCACGACAGCCTACCATAACATCAACTCCGATGAAGGCATCGGGCATAAGACGCTTTATGTGTCTTATCTTGTCGGCAAAGAGCTTGGTGTCGTAGTGGCGGTGCATGAGTTGCAGCACCTCGTCGCTTCCGCTCTGCAGCGGAATGTGGAAATGGGGCATGAAGGCACGGCTCGTGGCACAATAGTCGATAAGATCGTCGGTGGCGAGGTCGGGTTCAAGGCTGCTTATGCGATAGCGCTCTATGCCCTCCACCTTGTCGAGCTGACGGACGAGGTCGATGAATTTCTCACCTGTGGTCTTGCCGAAGTCGCCTATGTTCACTCCCGTGAGCACTATCTCTCTCCCACCCTCCGCGGCTGCCTGTCGTGCCTTATTCACAAGCGACTCTATGGAAGGGTTGCGGCTGAAACCACGGGCAAAGGGTATGGTGCAATAGGTGCAGAAATAGTCGCAGCCGTCCTGCACCTTAAGCCAGAAGCGGGTGCGGTTGCCGCGTGAGCAACTTGGGGCAAAGGTCTTTATGTCCTTTGTCTTTACGGAATAGTGCTCGTGGAGATGCTGGTCGGAAGAGGTGGCAGCAGTCCATTTCTCTGACAGGAACTGCACGAGGTTTGCCTTCTCGTTGCTGCCGAGCACGAGGTCAACGCCATCGATGGAACTTATGCGCTGAGGATCGAGCTGGGCGTAGCAACCAGTGACAACGACGAAAGCTCCGGGATTGGACCGCACCATGCGGTTGATGGCTTGTCGGCACTTGTGGTCGGCGACGTCGGTTACGGAACAGGTGTTGATGAGGCAAAGGTCGGCTTTCTCGCCTTTCTTTGCCGTCACCACACCCATGTTGCTGAGCATCTTCCCGAAAGTGGAAGTCTCAGAGAAGTTGAGTTTGCAGCCTAACGTGTAGTAGGCTGCCTTTTTACCTTGGAATGCTGATGTGTCTATCATTGTATGTTAGCAAGCCTTGAAACTCATGTCGAGTCCTTTGACTGAGTGAGTGAGCGCACCTACGGAGATGAAATCCACTCCACACTCGGCATAGTCGCGAAGCGTGTCGAAGGTGATGCCTCCGCTCGACTCTGTCTCGTAGCGTCCGGCGATGATGTCAACAGCCTTTTTAGTGTCGGCTGGAGTGAAGTTGTCGAGCATGATGCGGTCGATGCCTCCACAATCCAATGCCTGCTGCAGCTCGTCGAAGTTGCGCACCTCTATTTCTATCTTCAGTTTGAGGTTGTTCTTCTCAAGATACTCGTGGCAGCGGTTTATGGCATTGCTGATGCCTCCTGCGAAATCGACGTGGTTGTCCTTAAGGAGAATCATGTCGAAGAGTCCGATACGATGGTTGCAGCCACCTCCAATCTTCACTGCAGCCTTCTCAAGCATACGAAGTCCGGGAGTGGTCTTGCGTGTGTCGAGCACTCTTGTCTTTGTGCCTTTCAGTCGCTCCACATAGCGGCTTGTGGTTGTGGCAATGCCGCTCATGCGCTGCATGATGTTGAGCATGAGACGCTCCGTCTGCAGCAGCGAGCGCACTCGTCCGCTGACAATCATGGCGATGTCGCCTTTCTTCACGCGCGTTCCGTCTTCCATGAGCACCTCGACCTTGAGTTCTGGGTCGAAACGGCGGAACACTTCCTTAGCCACCTCTACGCCTGCGAGCACTCCGTCTTCCTTGATGAGAAGGTGTGAGCGTCCCATTGCGTCTTCAGGTATGCAACAGAGGGTGGTATGGTCGCCGTCGCCAATGTCCTCGGCGAAGGCGAGGTCGATGAGTTTATCGACAAGTTCTTCTACTTTTAGCATATTATTTTTCTTTAATAGTGATTACAGATACACACCGATGCCGATACGGAATCCTACCTTGCTGTAGTCCTTGTGGCTCTTGAACGACTGGTTGTAATAAATCTCAGGCTCCACGGTTACAGTGCGGCTGAGGAAGAAGGCGTAGCCTACCTGCACGCTTGGCTGAAAGTCGTCGCACGACTCGTACATGTGGGAATAGTTGAGCGAGGCGCCGAGATAGATGCCGTTCTGCTCCATGTAGTAGCGTCCGCCAACACCAAGATTCACACTGCTTGGCGAGTCGGTCATCTTGTGATAACCCAATGTACCAGTGACCATAATATTGTCCATAATCATATAACCTGCCTTGGCATCCAAGCCGAAGTTGGTTTTCTCAGCACCGTTGTAGCTGAGATTCAGACCCGAAAGCGAAGCACCGATATACTTCTTTTCTTTCTCAAACTGGGCGTGTGCTGCAACCGCAAGCATCATTGCCATTACCACGAGACAAAGTTTCTTTCTCATAATCTTTACGTTTTATTGTTGTTAATACTATTATTTACTTAAGTTTCGCATGTGCTCAACTATTGGAGTTTAAGGGAGATATTAGAGGTTGTCAGCTCCTCTTGTTATATTTCACGTAGCGAGAGTGCCAGATGTGGAACCAGCCGTAGGAGGAGACGAGAACCGCCATGCCCAACGGATAGCCTACAATCTCCGGCAGTGCAAGAGCCTGATGGGAGACGAAGAGGAAGGTGAAGCAAACGGTGGTCATGAACAGTGCGGGAATGAGGGCGAGGACAAAGGGCTTGTCGTGCTTTACGAGATAGGCCGTTATGGTCCACAGTCCGAACACGGCAAGTGTCTGGTTTGCCCAACCGAAATATTTCCACACGGTGTTGAAGCCGTCGGGATTGCCTATCTGCCAGAAAAGCAGTACAAGACAGGCAACGAACATCGGAATGCTGATTGTAAGTCGCTTGTGTATTGACTTCTGATCAAAATGGAGTGCCTCGGCAATGATGAGGCGTGCCGAACGGAAAGCAGTGTCGCCACTGGTGATGGGGGCGGCAACAACGCCAAGCACTGCCAAGATGCCACCAGCGATGCCAAGCCAGTCCTCACACATTAGATATACCACCTTTGGTGCGGATGTGGAGAGTCCCAGGGCTTTTGTTTCCTCAAACAGAGTGTAGCCAGCAACAGGCTCGCCATAGAAGAAATAGGACGACACGGCAGCCCACACGAGAGCCACGATGCCCTCGGTGATCATTGCGCCATAGAAAATTGGGCGCCCCATTCTCTCACTCTTCAAACAGCGTGCCATAAGTGGACTCTGAGTGGCATGGAAACCACTGATAGCTCCGCAGGCAATGGTGATGAAGAGGCAGGGGAAGAGCTGGTCTTTGAAAGTGGGGTCAACGGCGAGAGCCTTGTTGCCTAATCCGTGCCACAATTCCGGTATGGCGGGCCATTTCACGATGAGCATAACCACGAGACCTAAAGCCATGAAAAGCAAGGCGATGGCAAAGATGGGGTATATCCTGCCTATGAGCTTGTCGATGGGTAGCAGAGTGGCGATGATATAATAGGCGAATATGGCTGCCACCCACATTGCCGTAGTGCCGCCGAACATCTCAAGAATCTCCGCCGGACTATAGACGAACACCGATCCAAGAATCATCAAAAGGAACACCGAGAACACGAGAATAGCCTTTTCCGCTTTTCCTCCAAGATACTTTCCTACAATGGCTGGCAGTCCAGCACCATTGTTGCGCATGGAGAGCATGCCGATGAAGAAGTCGTGCATGGCTCCGGCAAAGATGCAGCCGAGCACTATCCAAAGATAGCTCGAAGGACCGAACTTGGCACCCATAATGGCTCCGAAGATAGGTCCAGTGCCTGCAATGTTGAGGAACTGGATGAGAAACACTTTCCAGTTTGGCATTACAATATAGTCAACTCCATCGGCTTTGGCGACTGCCGGTGTAAGCCTGTCGTCGGGGGCAAACACCTTCTCCACGAATTTGCCGTAGGTGAAATAGCCTACAACAAGCAGAACGAGGCAAATTGCAAATGAAATCATATTCTATAATTTAAAAAATCCTTAGTTAGTTGATTCATTTTCTTTGAACCTATTGTACCACACCTTGAACATTACCCAAACAACGGCAAACACAGCGAAGCCAAGAGAATAGCCAAGCCATGGCTGCAAGCCCAACAACTGACCCGACACAAAGAAATAGGTGGCGCAGACCAAAGTCATGAACAATGCCGGCAGATAGGTTATGAAATAGGTCTTGTGGTGAACAACAAGATAAACGGTGAGAGTCCAGAGCGTGATGGCTGTAAGACACTGGTTGAACCAGCCAAGATATTGCCAGAGAATGCCGAATCCATCGGGATTGTTTATCTGCCAAGTGAGCAGCGAGAAGGTGCAGAGGAACAGTGGCACAGTGATGATGAGTCTGCGCTTGATGGTGCGTTGCTCCACCTTGATGAAATCGGCAATGATGAGTCGGGCTGACCTGAGAGCCGTGTCGCCAGTAGTTATAGGAGCTGCCACGATGCCAAGCATTGCCAAGGCTCCGCCAACGACTCCGAGCCAGTTGTTGCAGATGAGGTTAACCACCTGTGGAGCAGGAGTGGAAAAGCCGTTGTTGCCCACTTGAGGGAGGACCTCATAGCCAGGTTGTGGCTCTGCATAGAAGAAATATGAACCTACGGCAGCCCATATTAGGGCAACGATGCCTTCGGTGATCATTGCTCCATAGAAGACTGGCCTTCCCTGTCGCTCGCTCTTCATACAACGACCCATTAGCGGACTCTGAGTGGCATGGAAACCGCTTATAGCTCCGCAAGAGATGACTATGAACAGGCAAGGGAAGATGTTGTCTTTCCACGAGGAGCTGTGCTCCATTGCCTTGTTTCCCAGTCCGTCCCATATCTCAGGTATCGATGGATTCTTAACATAAAGCATGATGAGCATTGCCAACGCCATGAGCATCAGCGAGGCTCCAAAGAGTGGGTAGATGTGTCCGATGATCTTTTTTATGGGCAGCAATGTGGCAATAAGATAATAGACCAAGATGACGACAATCCAGAAAACGAGGTCGCCGACAAGGTTGCTGAGTATGACGGCAGGACTGTAGATGAAGATGGCTCCCACCACCATGAGAAGGAAAACGGTGAGCACAAGCATTGCCACACGCATCTTGCCTCCAAGGTATTTGCCAATAATCTCCGGCAGGCCTATTCCGCCCTTACGCATGGAGACCATACCGCTAAGATAGTCGTGGACAGCTCCGGCAAAAATGCATCCGAAGACAATCCACAGGAAACTCGATGTTCCGAACTTTGCGCCCATGATGGCTCCAAAGATGGGACCGGTGCCAGCAATGTTGAGGAACTGAATCATGAAAATCCTCCAATTCGGCATTGCCACAAAGTCAACACCGTCGGTTTTCGACAGTGCGGGTGTTATGCGGTCGTCGGGACCAAAGACCCGCTCCACCACCTTTCCATAAATTGCATAGCCCAACACGAGGGCAAGCAGACATAATGTAAAAGAAATCATCTTTTGTTCTGAAGTTTTGAAAATTCTTTGTGCAAAAGTAACAATTTAATTTGAAATATGAAAAAAAACATCTAACTTTGCAGCCAAAATTGAGAAAAAAGAATGAAACATACCACTTTTTCGCCAAAATGTGCCATTATTTTAGCACTTTTATGTGCCGTGACGCATCTCTTGGCAAACAACAAGCACGAAGTGAGGGCTGTGTGGGTGACTACGATAGGTGGGCTTGACTGGCCTCGCTCCTATGCCCAATCCACCCATTCCATCGAAAAACAAAAGACGGAGCTGAGAGATATGCTCGACCGCCTGAAACTGGCAAACATCAACACCATACTCTTGCAGACAAGAGTAAGGGCTACTACCATATATCCATCGGACATTGAGCCTTGGGACGGATGCATGTCGGGATTTCCAGGAAAAAGCCCAGGTTACGACCCGTTGGCTTTCGCCATAGAGGAATGTCACAGAAGGGGAATGGAACTGCACGCCTGGGTGGTGTGCATTCCCATTGGGAAATGGAACAACTACGGATGCAGGGAACTCAGGAAGCGACGTCCGGACTTGGTGAAACGCATTGGTGACGAAGGATTTGTTGACCCAGAGAAAAAGGCTTCGGCAGACTATATTGCACAAATCTGCGAGGAGATAACAAGGAAATACGACATAGACGGAATACACCTCGACTACATACGCTATCCGGAGACGTGGAAGGGACGCATAGACCCACAGCGCGGACGGGGCAACATAACACGCATAGTGGAACGCGTGAACGAAAAGGTGAAGACTATTAAGCCGTGGGTGAAGATGAGCTGTTCGCCAGTAGGAAAACACGATGACCTGACGAGATACTCAAGCCGTGGATGGAATGCGAGGACCAAGGTGTGCCAGGACGCACAGGCTTGGCTTGCCAACGGACTGATGGACCAGCTCTATCCCATGATGTATTTCCAAGGCAATCAGTTCTATCCCTTTGCAATAGACTGGAACGAGAATAGAAACGAAAGGATAATAGCCCCTGGATTAGGCATTTACTTCCTTTCGCCTAAAGAAAAGAATTGGGACGTGGAAGTGGTTAGCCGACAACTTCATTTCCTCCGCGACGAAGGCATGGGACACGCCTTTTTCCGATGCAAGTTCCTACTCGACGACGTAAAGGGACTCTATGGAATAGTGAAGGACGAAATAAACAACGTGCCGTCGTTAGTGCCTCCAATGCCAATCCCCACAAGATATGCGCAAAACACCACTATGCCACAACAACCGGCGCAACTGACACTGAAGCGTGGAAAGGGCTTCGACCGATTAGTTTGGACTGACAACAAGGCTTTCCCGCAGGCTAACGGCGACTACCACCTATTTAATATATACGCCTCGGAATCCTATCCAGTGGATATAAACAACCCAGACAATATCATAGCGACAAGAACTACCAACTGCACGATAGACATTCCAACAAAGGGGAAAGGAGTGAGTATGCACTATGCCGTTACGGCGACAGACCGCTACGGAAGGGAAAGCACGGCGGCTACAACACCTGCACCAAGCTCAACAAGCGACAGGGAGATACCGGGAATGTTGATATGCGACGGAAAACGCCTCATAATACCAGAGAAAGCCGTTGCCTCGGACGCAGAGTTCATTGCAATAGAGAGTGCCGCGGGAAACATCATCGCCACACGTCCCTACTCTACCACAAGCGTGGATGTGAGCAAAATACCACAGGGCTTCTATGTGGTGAGGTCGCTCGACCGCAAGGGAGCCGTACACAGGTTGGGATTTTTTATATTAAGGAGGAAATGAAAAATGGAGAAAATAATATTGGGTATTGACCCGGGAACAAACATCATGGGCTACGGGCTGATAAAAGTGAAGGACAACAAGGCGGAGATGATAAGCATGGGAGTGATAGACCTGCGGAAGTTTGCCGACTCTTACCTGAAATTAGGACACATCTTCGAGCGGGTGACGGGCATAATAGATGCCTATCTGCCCGATGAAATGGCTATTGAAGCTCCTTTCTTCGGAAAAAACGTGCAATCGATGCTAAAGTTGGGACGCGCCCAGGGAACAGCCATTGCAGCCGCCATACATCACGGAGTGCCAATACACGAATATGCACCACTGAAGATAAAAATGGCGATAACGGGACAGGGACAGGCTTCGAAGGAACAAGTGGCAGCAATGTTGCAACGCCTTCTGAAACTCGACAAAAACGACATGGGAAAGTTTATGGATGCCACCGACGCACTTGGAGCCGCCTATTGCCACTATCTGCAGATGAGCCGACCTGAAACAGGGGCAACACACTATAGAGGGTGGAAAGACTTCGTAAACCGCAACAAGGAAAGAGTGAAGAACTAAACAATAAATACAAATGCAAAGGATAATTGAGATAAAGGACGGCGTGACGAGAATGCCGGAATGGAGATTGGCAAAGCCAGTGGACTTCACCATGGAGGCTGGTGAGCACATTGCCATCGTGGGAGAGAACGGTGGCGGAAAGACAATGCTTGTGGAGATTATCACAGGTCGTCACCCCCTGCTGATGAACGAGCCGAAATACGACTTCGCACCAAGCAAAAGGGAATCGGCATCGGAGAATATCAGATACATAACTTTCCGTGACTCATACGGCGACACCGACGGACAATACTACCTGCAACAACGATGGAACCAGCAGGAAATAGACAAGGAGACACCTATTGTCGGAGACTTGTTGGAGAAGGCTTTCGCCCTTTCTGGTGAGGACACCGCCGAGAGACGCGAACTACAGCAACATCTCTACGACCTGTTCCACATACGCCACTTGCTCGACAAATACATCATACTGTTGTCAAGTGGAGAACTGAGGAAATTCCAACTGACAAAGACGCTGCTTGCCGATCCAAGAGTGCTGATAATGGACAACCCGTTCATCGGACTCGACGCCGACACCCGCGACCAACTAAAGGATCTGTTGGAAACTCTGTCTAAAGAGCGTGCACTGCAGATAATCCTCGTATTGTCAAAAACCGACGATGTGCCTGAGTTCATTACACATGTGGTAGAAGTGAACAAAATGGTGGTGGGTGAGAAACAGACGAGGCGGCAATATGTGGAGAACCGAACACCAAATCCAAAGCGGGTGTTGAGCGAAGAAGATCGCAACGCAATAATAAACCTACCATACCGAACCAATGACTACGACAGCAAAGAGGTGGTGAAGATGAACAAGGTGAGCATAAGATACGGCGAGCGTGTGATTCTCGACACTCTCGACTGGACTGTGAACAACGGCGAGCGTTGGGCGTTAGGCGGACAGAACGGAGCTGGAAAATCCACCCTACTCTCCCTCGTTTGTGCCGACAATCCCCAAAGCTACGCCTGCGACATCGCACTCTTCGGAAACCCAAGAGGGTCAGGAGAAAGCATCTGGGACATAAAGAAACATATTGGCTATGTGTCGCCGGAGATGCACAGGGCTTACCAGAAGAACCTGCCTGCAGTGCGCATTGTGGCAAGCGGGCTGAAAGACTCAATGGGACTATATGTAAAACCCAACGAGAACGAGTATGGAATCTGCCGATGGTGGATGGGCATCTTCGGACTGAAAGGCAAAGAAGACACGCCTTTCCTGAAACTCTCGAGCGGCGAGCAACGCCTGGTGCTGTTGGCAAGGGCTTTTGTGAAAGACCCTCAGCTACTGATACTTGACGAGCCACTGCACGGACTTGACAACCGTAACCGCCGATTGGTGAAGGATGTTATAGAGGCTTTCTGCCAGCGACACAACAAGACAATGATAATGGTAACCCACTACAAGGAGGAGTTACCTGCATGTATAGACCATGAGCTGTTCCTTCGAAGACACGTCTGACTTGACGTGCCTTCGACAGCTTTCTGCCTATTAAATATATATAGGTTAAAGCTCAAGACAGGTTGTAACACCGTCCTTTGTTGCCTCAAAATACGGGAACTCGTCGCGCAGACTGATGTCGTCGTAAACGAAATCAGCCACAACGGTTTCCTTGCCGTCGGGAAGAATAAGTCCCATCTTTCCGTTTTTCTGCGCGATGATGGGTATCATCCTGCCATCATCAACATTTGTGAAGACACGTCGGAGGAAGTCGTAGTTGGGCTGGACGAGAATATCGCCCTTGCAGCCACGTATTCCAAATTTTCCGTCTTGCTCAAAGACCTCATGCAGCCTTATGTATTTCTCCCTGATACGCTTCAGGTAGAAATCAAACTTGCTACGGTCAGACAACATTTTCCGGAAATAGAAGAACGTGTCGCAATAGTTTGCCATGGCTCTTACGAGCACCATCTGCAGGTCGAGACCGCTGACAGCTTTTCTGTTAAGGTCGATATATGCCGCGATGGCCTCTTCCTTCTGCTCAACGGTCATACCCTTGAGCCTCTGTATAAACTTGTCCATGACATCCTTGCTGCCATGGTAAGCCTTGATGTAGCGATGCATCTGCCGATCCATCTCGTCACTGACAAACTTGTCTATCCGTTCCATCTCTATGATGTCCTGGTATTCTTTGTCGAAATTGTCTTGCGTAATCTGTGTCATAGCCGTAATATTTTCGACAAAGTTACATAAATAATCCCAAACGACCAAATTTCCATGCCACTTTTTTTGCCAAAAAAAGAAAATGCCCTTCCTGCAAGTTTCAGCTCTGCAGGAAGGGCATTGGCTATAGGGATATTACATACTTATTCGATGACAACGAGTGCGTCGCCTTCCATGACACTCTGTCCTGGCTGAACACAAACGGCCGTAACTTTTCCGGATTTCTCCGCGGCAAGGTTGTTTGCCATCTTCATTGCCTCAAGCACCACTACGGTGTCGGTGTCCTTCACCTCATCGCCTACTTTGACAAGAATGTCGATGATAGTGCCAGGCAGAGGTGCCTTAACGGCATTGCCTGCATTGACACGCGCGCTGTCTTGAGAGTCGCTTGAGGGTGCAGCTGCGGGAGCGGCAACAGGTCTTACCACCTTTGGCTTCTCTGGCTCCTTCTCTGGCTCCATCTCAACCTTGTAGTCCTCACCATTCACCGTCACGGAAACAACATTGTCGGCAATGTCGCCGATAGTCACCTCATATTTCTTACCATCAATGGTATATTTATACTCTTTCATAAATCAGTACCTCTCTTATTAAGGACGCTCAGTCATGCTCAATGCAAATCCGTTCCACTGGGTGTTGCGTTCGTCAATGGTGATGACACCAGAGATTTTGTCGTGAACGTTGTTGCCCAAATGCTCGTGGATTGCCAAAGCAATGGCGGCATATACGTTTTTGTCCTGTTTCATAATAATAATTTTTTGGGACAGGCGAGCGATGTCGCCTGTCAACCATTACATTGGAATATTGCCGTGCTTCTTGGCTGGCAGGGCATCGCGCTTTGTGGCGAGCTGTGCCAAACCGCGACAGATGCGGAAGCGGGTGTTGCGTGGCTCGATGACATCGTCGATGTAGCCATACTTTGCAGCCTGGTAAGGAGTAGCGAAGAGATCGTTGTACTCTTCCTCCTTCTCGGCGAGGAATGCCTTGACATCCTCTCCGGCTTCCTTCTTTGCCTTGGCTTCCTTGGCGCAGAGCACTGCAACGGCACCAGAGGCACCCATAACGGCGATTTCGGCTGATGGCCAAGCATAGTTGAGGTCGGCACGAAGCTGCTTACAACCCATGACGATATGGCTACCACCATAGCTCTTGCGAAGCGTAACAGTGATCTTTGGAACTGTTGCCTCTCCGTAAGCATAGAGCAGCTGTGCTCCGTGGAGGATGACAGCGTTGTACTCCTGACCTGTTCCAGGAAGGAAACCAGGAACATCAACAAGGCTGACGATAGGAATGTTGAATGCGTCACAGAAGCGTACGAAGCGTGCACCCTTGCGGCTTGCGTTAACGTCGAGCACACCAGCATAAACAGAAGGCTGGTTGGCTACGATACCAACGCTTTGACCGTTGAAACGGGCAAAACCTACGATGATGTTGCGTGCGAACTTTGGCTGAATCTCGAAGAACTCTCCGTCGTCAACAATGCCACCTATCACCTTATACATATCGTATGCCTCGTTGCCGTTGTCTGGGATAATCTCATTGAGCGCATCCTCAAGACGGTCAATAGGGTCGTTGCAGACCTTGCGTGGAGCTGTCTCCATATTGTTTGACGGAATGTAAGAGAGCAAGGTCTTTATCATCTGAAGGCCCTCTTCCTCTGTCTTTGCAGTGAAGTGTGTAACACCACTCTTTGAAGCGTGAACGCTTGCACCTCCAAGGTGCTCCTGGTCGATGTCCTCGCCTGTAACAGACTTTACAACCTTTGGACCGGTGAGGAACATATAAGAGGTGTTCTCCATCATAAGTGTGAAGTCGGTAAGGGCTGGAGAGTAAACAGCACCACCGGCACAAGGACCGAAGATACCGCTAATCTGTGGAATAACGCCTGAAGCCAAGATGTTGCGCTCGAAAATCTCACCATATCCTGCAAGAGCATTGATACCTTCCTGAATGCGTGCGCCGCCAGAGTCATTGATACCAATTACTGGAGCGCCCATCTTCATTGCCATATCCATGACCTTGCAAATCTTCTGTGCCATTGTCTCTGAGAGAGAACCTCCATTTACGGTGAAGTCCTGGGCGAAGATGAATACGAGGCGACCGTCGATGGTACCTGAACCAACTACCACACCATCGCCAAGATACTGCTTCTTTTCCATGCCGAAATTGGTGCAACGGTGGAGTTTAAACATATCGTACTCCTCAAAGCTACCTTCGTCCAGCAACATACTAATACGCTCTCTTGCTGTATATTTGCCACGCTCATGCTGCTTCACGATGGCTTTCTCACCGCCACCAATGCGTGCTTCCTCACGCTTGGCGATAAGTTGCTTGATTTTTTCTAATTGCTTACTCATTACCTGATGAACTTTAATATTTTAATTATTTTATATGACCCAAACGGAACATAATGTCTTAGTGCTCGCAAAGCTCTGTGAGGATGCCCACTGTTGACTTTGGATGCAGGAAAGCGATGTTGAGGTTCTCTGCGCCCTTGCGTGGAGCCTTGTCGATAAGGCGTATGCCCTTTTCGTCACACTCTGCCAAAGCATTGGCAACACCGTCCTCTACACAGAAAGCAATGTGGTGAACACCATGGTTGCCCTTGTCGAGCCACTTCTGGATTGTGCTCTCAGGAG
>CALZDK010000025.1 GCA_945637645.1 uncultured Prevotella sp. | reverse complement strand
CTTTAATTTTTAATTTCGCATAGCGACCTCTACCATTTTATCTCCTCTTTGCCATGCTCGCTCAAATAGTTGTTTGCACGTGAGAAATGGTGGTTGCCAAACCATCCGCCACGGTTTGCCGACAAAGGCGAGGGATGAACCGACTGCAAAACGAGGTGACGCGAGGAGTCAATCAGCGGCGCCTTGCTACGAGCATATCCTCCCCAAAGTATGAAGACCAGATTGTCACGATGGGCGTTAAGTGACTTAATGGCAGCGTCGGTGAACTCCTCCCAACCCTTGCGCTGGTGGCTTCCCGCCTGATGGGCACGCACCGTAAGAGTGGCATTGAGCAATAGCACACCTTGCTCTGCCCAGCGCGTGAGATCGCCACTTTGGGGAATTGGCGTGCCGAGGTCGTTGTTTATCTCCTTAAAGATGTTCATCAGTGAAGGAGGGAAAGGCACACCGTCGTTCACGGAGAAACTCAGGCCATGAGCTTGTCCTGGCTCGTGATAAGGGTCTTGTCCGATAATCACCACCTTCACCTTGTCGAACGGACAGAGATTGAAGGCATTGAAGATGAGATGCCCAGGAGGATAGCATGTGGCACTACCGTATTCCTGATGTATGAAATTGACAAGACTGACGAAATACTGCTTGTCGAACTCGTCGCCAAGCTGCTCGCGCCACGTCTCTTCTATCTTTACATTCATGTTTTTTTAGAGTGTTTTTTGTTTTTATGAAGTGCAAAAATAATAGATTTTCGGCATTTTTCCAAACGAAATGCACAAAACTTGCTTTTTTTAACGCACCATTTGCAAAAACATGAAAAAAAAGGATTATCTTTGCCAACAAATAAAGACATAACACTTATGAAACATAAGACAATACTGGCTTTTTCAGCCATAGCCACTTTCCTCGTGTCGATTTCCTCTTGCACAAACAACTATTTTGACCAGAACAAATATGAGGAACTTGTGACATCCACTTTCCCCGTTGCCGACATCGACAGCCTCCACGACTGGAATCTCTTGACTACAGTCATTGCAACGATAGATCTCAGCTCTGCCCCGTCGGCAGGGTATGTGGTTGACATCTACGACAAAAACCCGTCTGACGCCTCGGCATACAAACTTGCAACGGGAGGCGTGAACGGGAATGCGGTGCTGAATTTCAACCTTCCGAGAGACAGCAAGATGACACAACTCTACGTCACGGCTACGGGAGGAGGAAAGCGAGTGGTTGACAGTTACTTCCCGTTATACGACAACATCATGTTTGTTTCGCCAAACGGCAAGCCGGCGGAAGCATCAGCCAATCCTAAAGCGCCTGTCATGGAATACACCTACTGCTTCGAGGAGACTTTCCCCGAGGGTGGAGACTTCGATTTCAACGACTGTGTCATGGGAGTGAGCATGGAGAAAAGCCCGAAGGAACAGAACGGCAAGGCTGACTATCTCGACATCACCATACGCCTGAGAGCAGTCGGAGGCTACAAGACCATTGCAGCATCCATGCGTCTGGCTAACATTTCACCGGCAATGGTCAGTGATACATTCGCCATAACACGGAAGGGTTGGGATTTCTTCCAGTATGCTGTAGATTATCTTGAGGACCCGCAGGGAGTAATGAAACAGTCGAGGACATCCGACGTGCGCATCGACCTCTTTAACGATGCCCATTTTGCCATCAATGGTGGAAAGCTTGACGAGTCGGGCACCATGGTTCCACACCCCTGTATCAACACCAACGCCGAGACAACCAATCCCTCATTGGAAAAGGCAGGGCCGCGCACCTCTACCTATCGCATAGAGTTTAAGGACAAGGAAGCGTTTAACAGCTTCACGTTCTCCGACCTCGACCTCTTTATCATCACCGGCTACAATGCCAATTACTACGAGACTCATACCGTGCCTTTTTTCGGTTTGCAGGTATTGAAAACCTATCCTACAAACATCAATTATGTGCCTTGGGCTCTCGTCATTCCAGACGTGTTCCAGTATCCTGTGGAAGGCATGCAGATTTGCAAATACTCTTCCGGTCTCAACTACTATGAGGGTGCTTACCAGTTGGGACAATATTCATTTGGAGCATGGGCACGCGACAGAAACAATATCTCTGCACGCAGCTGGTATCGTTTCCCACAGGCAAAGATGGTATATCCGCTCAACTAATCAGAGTATTGCCAGTGTTCAACTGCACAGATTGAATAAAAAAAAATGCGGAATGTCGGGATTTAGATTGCCCAACATTCCGCAATTCTTTTGTTTGCTGTTAGCGTGGTTGTTATGCCAACAGTTTCTTGACGATGTCTGATATTGTCTTGCCGTCAGCCTTACCGGCGAGCTGCTTGTTGGCTGCTCCCATCACCTTACCCATTTCCTTGATGCTTGTGGCGCCTGTCTGGGCGATGATCTCCTTCACGGCGGCTTCTATCTCCTCTGCGCTGAGAGGTTTTGGCAGATAGTTCTCAATTACCGCCACCTGTGCCAACTCTGCCTCGGCGAGGTCCTCACGGTTCTGGCTCTTGTAGAGAGCTGCGGAGTCGTTGCCTTGCTTGGCAAGTTTCTGCAGTATCTTTAGGGCAGCGGCGTCCTCAAGTGTGTCGTTAGCTCCTGGAGCTGTCTTTGCCTCGATAAACACTTTCTTGATGTTGCGCAGGGCCTCAAGACGTACCTTGTCCTTTGCCTTCATTGCCGCAACGATGTCTTTGCTTACTTGATCGAATAACATATCTTAATATTTTTAACCTGTCAACTCTAAATTACAAGAATTTTATTGTGCCTGGTGAAGCCTCCTTTGGCTCCTCCACAACGGGTTCCACCTTCGTTTCCTTGATGTATGAGAGGCTGTTGATGCTCTCCAGTATCTCCTTTGTACGCTTGTAGGTTGGAGTGTCCTCCACCTTTGCAATGACGTTGTCGTTGTCGAGATCCTCAGAGTGGAAGAGGTAGATGTGCGGGCGGCGCTTATACTTGAGGTTGTTGCCCTCGTTGCCATAGTAGCGGTTGCGGCGATCCTGACGCTCTGCAGCCTTTTCCTGCTCCTCGGCAATGCGGTTTGCCTCCTCTTGTGTGTGACGCTTTATGTGTCCGTGCATTCCGTCCACATTCTCTATGCCGAATCCAGTGGCAAGAATTGTCACCTTCACCTTCTTCCCAAGCTCAGGGTCGGTGGCTATACCCCATTTTATCTCAAAGTCGCCGAACTTTGCCATGAAATCGTTCACGTCGTTCATCTCCTCCATAAGAAGTCCGTCCTTGCTGTCCTTGTTGCCACAGAACGAGATGTTGAGAAGAATCTTCTTCGAGTTGAACACGTCGTTGTCGTTGAGCAATGGAGAGTTAAGTGCATCGTCGATAGCCTTTTTCACACGTCCCTCGCCTTCGCCATAGCCAGTGCTCATTATTGCAACTCCACCGTCCTTAAGAACCGTCTTCACATCGTTGAAGTCGAGATTGATAAGTCCATGAACAGTGATAATCTCTGCTATGCTCCTTGCAGCCACACTCAGTGTGTCGTCAGCCTTACCGAAGGCATCGAGTACTGTCAGCTCTGGGTATATCTCGCGCAGACGTTCGTTGTTGATTACGAGAAGGGCGTCAACATTCTTCGACATCTGCTCCACGCCGTCGAGAGCCTGGTCAATCTTGCGGTCGCCCTCGAAACGGAAAGGAATAGTAACTATACCCACAGTGAGTATGTCCATTTCCTTGGACACACGGGCTATCACTGGAGCGGCACCAGTACCTGTGCCACCACCCATACCGGCGGTGATGAAGGTCATGCGTGTGCCGTCGTTGAGCATCTTACGAATGTCGTCAATGCTTTCCTCAGCGGCTATTCGCGCCCTCTCCGGCTTGTTTCCTGCTCCAAGTCCCTCCTTGCCCAACTGCAGGTGAACAGGCACCGGAGAGTCGTTGAGTGCCTGCGCGTCGGTGTTGCACAACACGAAGGTAACGTCGTGAATTCCCTCTCGATACATGTGGTTGACGGCGTTGCCACCACCTCCACCAACACCAATGACCTTTATGATGCTATGCTCTTTGTCTGGCGACCCGAAGTCCACCAATGGTATATTGTTGTCTGCCATATTCTTTCTTGTTTATTTTCAATTTTCAACCTTCAATTTACTACTCGTCTGCAGTCATGTCCTTAACCACCTTTTTCAGCCACGATATGCTCTTGTTTAGCGGACTGTTCTTGCGGCGTTCCTCCTCCTGGCGTTTCTTTTCTTCCTCAGCTTGTCGGCGAGACTCGGCCTCTATCTCAGCTTGTCGGCGTTCCTCTTCCTCGCGTCGGCGCTGAGCTTCTTCCTCTGCCTTGCGTTTCTCCGCCTCGGTGAGCACCACTCCTGTCTTTTTCGTGTTGTCGCTACGCTGTCCGAGCGAGACAGGACCGTTGAGCGAAGCCGAGTTGTTGCTGTCGAAGAGGTTTGTTGGGTCTATCTCCACTCCCGCACAGTTCTGGTCGCCCTTGATAAGAAGTCCGAGGATGGTGTTCATCATTCCGTTCTTGGAGTTGATGTCGGGACTCGACGATTTCACCGTGTAGTTCACAAACTTTGCCACACGAATTTTGTCGAGATGAGTGTAGTTGTAGAAAGCCTTCTCGATGTTCTTTATGTTTGATCCGCCACCGGTGAGGATTATTCCTCCGAGGAGCAGCTTTTCGTAGTAGTCGGACGGTATCTGGTTCCAAACGTTCTCTATTATTTCCTCCAATCTTCCTTCCACTATCTCTATGAACTTGCGGCTATCTACGCTGCGCTCTTGGTCGATCGGCAGCTTGAGGTTGTTGTCGATGTCGGCATTGTCGGTGTAGGCGCAGCCATATTTCAGTTTCATCTTCTCTGCCTCGCCTTCCTCAATCTGCAGCGATGCAATGTCCTTTGTGATATTGCGGCTTCCCAAAGGTATGACTGCAAGATGGCGCAGGATATTCTTGTTATAGACACACACTGTTGTGGTGTCGGCACCAATATCCACCAAAGCGCAGCCAGAGCGTTTCTCTGTCTCTGTAAGCACGCTGTCGGCAAGTGCGATGGGCGAGATGAACATATCCGCCACATTCACTCCCGCATTCTCAAGACAACGGTTAAGGTTCTTGTAGAACGTGTAGCGTTGGAGTATGTTGAGGAAGTTGCCCTCAAGATGTGAGCACTGTATGCCAACAGGATCTATCTGGTATTGCGAATCAACCTTGAACTCCTGTATCACATAGCTCTGCTTCTCCTGGTCGGCATATTCCATTGTCCTGTTTGCCTCCATGAGTTCAACCACCATGTCCTCGGTCACCTTGGTGTTTGCAGGCAGCTCTTTTGTTATCACGTTCTTCACGCTCCTTATTGACTGTCCACCCACACCGACGTAAACCTTTGTTATCTCCGTCTTCAGTTGGGTGCTTAGTTTCTTTACGATGTTTGAGATGCAGAGGGCTGTCTTGTCGATGTTATAGGCAACACCCTTGCGTATGAATGATGACGACTCCTCCTTGACCAGGGCGAGCACATTGATGCTCCCGTCGAGGTTCTTCTGTCCTGCGATGCCTGTCACCTTTGATGAACCAAGCTCGATTGCTACGATAAATTCCTTTGTTGCCATCTCTTATATTGTACTATTGTTATATTTTTTCTTCTTGCAAATTATCTGGTTGTCGAAAGCCACGTTGATGTAGGAGTATTTGTTCCATCCTGCCTCGCTGAGTCCATAGCGGTAGAATTTCTCTACGCGCCCCAGCTTTTCCTTTATCTCCGTTGGCTCACCGATATATATGATGTGTTCGCCAACTCTCGGCACCATTTCCAGTGTTCCGTCGTGCAGCACGTTTACCTGTACTATCTGGTTTTGCCAAAACCTGTCGGAGAGTACGGCGTTGCCCACCTTCGCCAACACTTTTTGTGCATATTTGCGGCTGATGTTGCCCGTGGCGATTATTATGTCGGAACAATATTTCATGTTTGGCATCACTCCGCCGTTGTTGTCGATGTAGTAGTCGTCGCCGTTGTCTGCCTTTATCCTTATCACCGGCATGCGCTGTGTCAGTTCTATGCATACATGTCCGCTCTGTGTCTTGTAGCATTGCGCCTCGTTCACGAATGGGCTGCTGCACAGTGTCTCCTCTATCTGTCGTATGTCGATGTTCTCCATCGGTTTTGCCAACGGATAAATCTTGTGCCTAACAAGGATTGCCTTTATCTCGTCAACATTGAGGAAACCGTCAACTACCCCGTCCCTGATGTCTATCCTCACCTTGTTGCACACCATTCCCTTGCCATCAGGCTTGTTAAAGGCTGTTATGGCAAGCAGCAGATACACTGCGAGTGTCACATCAATGACTATTATGGCGGTCTTCTTCCAATTCATGTTGTTTCCGTTTATTATTTCAGTTTCTCCTCAAGCAGGCGCGTAATCTCTGGCACATAGTTGTCGAGGTCGCCTGCGCCAAGCACTATGAGCACCTCGAAATCGTGGTTTCTGACATAGTCGAGAACCTCGTCCTTGCTTATCATCTCCTTCTCCACGCCTTCCTTCAGGTTGTCGTAGATGAGTTTGGAGCTGACTCCAGGTATTGGCTCCTCGCGTGCGGGATAGATGTCGCAGAGCACCACCTCGTCGAGCTGGCTTAGGCTGTTGGCAAAGTCCTTGTAGAAGTCCCTCGTGCGGGTGTAGAGGTGTGGCTGGAAAATTGCCGTTATGCGCCTGTCACGGTATAGTTCGCGTATGCTCCTCGCGCTCTGGTATATCTCCTGCGGATGGTGTGCATAGTCGCTGAGGAAAACGATGCGGTCGTTCTTCAGCTTGAAGTCGAAACGGCGGTCAACGCCACCGTAGGTCTCCATTCCACGGCGCAGCTCGTCTGCCGTGCAGCCAGCCAATTGTGCCATTGCCATAGCTCCCACACCGTTCTCAATGTTTATGGGAATTGGCTGTCCGAGGCGCACGCCTCTCACATTCTCTATAGGAGAGACGAAGTCGAAGGTTATCTCACCGTTTTCTATCACGATGTTCTCTGCGTGGAAGTCGCCCTCGTCGCGGCTATACTCATATCTTCTCACTCCCGGCTGCAGGTCGTCTTTCATCTCAAGTCCCTTGCGTATGATGAGCGCACCACCTGGCTGTATTAGCGTGGAGTAGTGGTTGAAGCTCTCAAGATAAGCCTCCTTGGTGCCGTAGATGTCGAGATGGTCGGGGTCGGTGGCGGTTATAACACTTATCCACGGACGCAGCCAGTGGAACGACCGGTCGAACTCGTCGGCCTCTATCACCACATAGTCGCTGTCGCTGAGTATGTAGTTTGTACCGTAGTTCTTCGAGATGCCTCCGAGAAAGGCGTTGCAATCCACGTTGCTCTGGTGCATTATGTGTGCACACATGGTCGAAGTGGTTGTCTTTCCGTGAGTGCCTGCCACACAAAGCCCCTTGTGTGTGCGTGTCAGTGTGCCGAGCACCTGTGCGCGTTTCTCTATTCCGAAGTTGTTCTCACGGAAGAATACGAGTTCCTTATGTTCGGCAGGTATTGCAGGCGTATAGATCACGAGACAGCTCCTTGGGTCTTTGCAAGCCGCTGGAATTTCGTCGATGTTCTCGTCGTAGTGTATCAGCATACCCTCCTTCTCAAGCTGCAGTGTCAGTGGTGTGGAAGTCTTATCGTATCCTGCCACCACAATGCCCTTGTGTAGGAAATATCGTGCTATGGCGCTCATTCCTATGCCGCCCGCACCGATGAAATATACTGCCTTTATATCTTTAAGTTCCATAATTATTCGCTTTTGACTAATTTCAGCACTTCCTTGGCTATTATTTCCGCAGAGTCAGGCAGTGCCAGTTTCTTGATGTTCATGCTCAGGCTTTTGAGTTTTCCGTCGCTCTTCACTGTTTCCAGCGCGAGGTCGAGCAGCTCGTTTGGCGCCATGCTGTCCTTCATTATCATTGCCGCCTGCCTGTTCACCAATGCCATGGCGTTCTTTGTCTGATGGTCTTCGGCAACGTTAGGCGAGGGCACGAGAATCACTGGTTTTCCTATTAAGCAGAACTCAGAGATGCTGCTTGCCCCTGCGCGGCTTATCACGAGGTCGGCTGCCTTGTATGCCGCACCCATGTCGCTTATGAAGTCGGTGGCTATCAGGTTGACTATTGGCTCCACGGCTGCCAGTTGCTCGTTTATCTTGGCGTTGTAGTATTTTCCTGTCTGCCAGATTATCTGCACGTCCGACTTGCGTATGGTGTCGAGGCGGCGCAGTATGCTCTCGTTGATTGTCCTTGCCCCAAGGCTTCCGCCCACAAAGAGTATTGTCTTCTTCGTCGGATCAAGGCCAAATGTCTTTATCGCCTCTTCTCGTGTCAGTTTAGTGTCGAGAAGGTTTTGCCTCACGGGGTTTCCAGTCTTCATTATCTTGTCGGCAGGGAAGAAACGCTCCATTTCGTCGTATGCCACACAAATCTTCGACGCCTTCTTCGCCAAGTGCTTGTTAGTCACTCCCGCATAGGAATTCTGCTCCTGAATGAGGCAAGGGATTCCGAGTCTCGCAGCCGCGTCGAGAGTTGCTCCACTGGCATATCCTCCCACTCCCACCGCCGCCTGCGGCTTGAAGTCGTTGACTATCTTTCTCACCTGTCGGAGGCTCTTTAGGTAGTCGAGTGCCACGCCGATGTTCTTTGGCGACCACAGCGGACGTATAAGTCCCCTTACAGGCAATCCTACAATCTCATATCCTGCTGCAGGAACACGTTGCATCTCCATTCTTCCCTGTGCGCCGACGAAGAGTATCTCCGCCTCTGGTCTCAATGCCTTTATGGCATTGGCAATAGATACGGCAGGAAAAATGTGTCCTCCCGTGCCTCCACCGCTGATTATGATTCTCAAACTGTCACTCATACCTTATTTATATATTATAATAGTGTGCAAAATTACTAATTTTCTATCTTATAATGTCATTCTGCGGCATTTTTTTTCTTTTTTTCCTTAATTGATTGACATCGTCATCGTCTTATGCCACCACAACGGCAGGAGTTTCACCACTGTCGGTTTCCTGCTTGTCGCTTACCTTACGCTTGGCTGAACGGCTTATGCTCAGTATCATGCCTATGTAGGCGCAGTTGATGATGGTTGACGTTCCTCCCTTGCTTATCAGCGGCAAAGGCTGGCCCGTTACAGGAGCAAGACCCACAGCCACAAGCATGTTGAATACTGCCTGAACCACTAACAGCAGGGCAAGTCCCATGGCAAGGAAAGCGGGGAAGTTGTTCTCGCAGCGGTTGGCTATCCTTGCAGTTCTGAAGAGCAGCACTATGTAGAGAAACACCACGAGTATTGCTCCGCCTATTCCCATCTCCTCTATGATTATGGCATAGATAAAGTCGGAGAAGGCCTGTGCGAGGAAGTCGCGCTCCACAGAGTTGCCTGGTCCCTTGCCTATTATGTTGCTCGTCACTATGGCAATGTTGGCATGAGCCACCTGTGCGTCCTTGTCGAGGTCGTAGTCCTTGGGAGCCACCTCCTTGTTATCGAGGAATTTCCTTATTCTTCCCTTCCATGTGCCAAGACGTTGCAGCTTGCCCACATTCGACGATTTCGTTTCCGCCTTGCTTGCCACCTCCTCTGTCTTTGTGAGGTTGGGATTCTCCTGCGGCTCGTCGTTTCCGAGCGCCATCACGGCTCCCACGGCAAGTGAGGCACACAGCACCACCACGCCGAGCAGTTTGCCGAGCTGCACCATCGGCACTCTTCCTATCACCATCATCAGGAAGATTACAAAACACAGCAGTGCAGCCGTTGAAAGGTTCTCCTTGCCTATGAGTAACACGAAGGGCGCGAGCAAGATGAGTATAAACCTCATTGCCTTCTTGTCCGTTGTGCCGCGGTCGGTTTGCATGGCACTGAGTATCTGTGCCGAGGCGAGAACCATCGTTCCCTTCGCTATCTCCGAAGGCTGGAATGTCTGTCCCGCTATCTCTATCACGCGGTTCGCCCCGTTGATGGTCTCACCCGCAAAGAGCACCCACAGCAGGGTGAAGAACGAGAGCACGATGAGAAACGGTGTAGCCAACTTGAAATAGCGGCATTGTATCTTCACCGTCACTATTGCTATGAACACGCCAACGATAATCGTCGCCGAATGTTTGACGATAGGCATGATGTAGTTGTTGCTCTTGTAGGTAAGGTTGCTTGAGGCACTGAACACCTCGACAACACTGATCATGCAGAGCATGAACAGCACCATCCAGATGACCTTGTCGCCTTTGAAAAGATTGCCTATCTTGTGATTCATTTTTCTTCCGTTTTTTTTGTTTTGTCGTGCAAGCGCCGCGTTACAAGGCTCTTACCAATGTCTTGAACTGCTCGCCACGGTCCTCCATGTTCTTGAACAAATCGAAGCTGGCGCAGCAGGGGCTTAGGAGCACCGTGTCGCCTGGCTGTGCCATCTCGTAGCAGGCAGCCACACAGTCTTTCATCGAGTGTGTGTCGCGCACCGGGATGCCGAATCCGTCGAAGAAGTTGTGGAGCTTGGTGTTGTCGGCACCGAGATAAACTAATCCGGCGCACTTACGCTTCACGAGGTCGCTTATCGCGTTGTAGTCATTGCCCTTGTCTTTTCCACCGATAATCAGTATCACCTTTGTCTTCATGCTCTCAAGGGCATACCAGCAGGCGTCCACGTTTGTAGCCTTCGAGTCGTTCACATAGTGTACGCCTCTCACAGTAGCCACCTTCTCCAGTCGATGTTCCACTCCAGGGAAGTCGCTTAGACTTTGCTTTATCACGTCCTTCTTTATGCCCGAGATGTCGGAGGCGATGCCAGCGGCAAGGCTGTTGTAGATGTTGTGCTTGCCTGTGAGGCTCATCTCCTCCTGCTCCATGTTGAACGGCTCCGGACACTCTATCTTGTATTCGCCTTCCTCGATATATCCTATCGATCCTTTCTCCTTCAGTTCGGAAAATGGGTATTGCACTGCCTTGATGTCATATTTTTCCAGCTCGCGCTTTATTATCGGGTCGTCGTTCCAATAGATGAAGGCGTCCTTGTCTGTCTGGTTCTGTATGATGCGCATCTTCGCATCGACATAGTTCTGCATGCAGTTGTCGTAGCGGTCGAGATGGTCGGGAGTGATGTTGAGCAGAATGGCGATGTTGGCACGGAAGTCGTACATGTTGTCGAGCTGGAACGAGCTAAGCTCAATGATGTAGTATTCGTGCGGATCCTCAGCCACCTGCAATGCGAGCGAGTTTCCTATGTTGCCTGCCAGTCCTGCGTCGTAGCCTGCTTCCTTGAATATGTGGTAGATAAGCGACGTTGTCGTTGTCTTTCCGTTACTTCCCGTAATGCAGATCATCTTCGAGTCGGTGTAGCGTCCAGCAAACTCTATCTCGCTTATGATGTGTATGCCTTTCTCCACAATCTTCCTTATCATTGGAGCCGTGTCGGGTATTCCCGGACTTTTTATTATCTCGTCGGCGTTGAGAATCTTCTCTTCCGAGTGCTTGCCTTCCTCCCACTCTATTGCGTGGTCGTCGAGCATCTTCTTGTATTTGTCCTTAATGACCGACATGTCCGACACGAACACGTCGAAGCCTTCCTTCTTAGCCAGCACTGCTGCTCCCGCGCCGCTCTCTGCGGCACCTAATATAACTATTCTTTTCATCTTTATCTTATCTTCAGTGTAATAATTGTAAATGCCGCCAGGATTATTGTCACAATCCAGAAGCGTATCGTAATCTTCGACTCATGGAAAGGGCGACGAGGCCAACCCTTTAGTATGTATGTGCTCGTGGAGTCGAGCTGCGAGTCGAGGCGGCGGAAATTGTCGTGGATTGGAGTGGCACGGAAAACCCTCACCCTGCGTCCCTTTCGCTTCTGCAGCTTGAACCACTGCGTCTGTATTATCACACTGAGGCTCTCCACGAAGAATATTCCACATAGTATGGGCAGCATGAGTTCCTTGTGTATGATGATGGCGCAGACACCTATGATGCCTCCAATCATCAGCGAACCAGTGTCGCCCATAAACACCTGTGCAGGATAGGCATTGTACCAGAGGAAACCTATCATGGCACCCACGAAAGCACAGATGAACACCACCAGTTCCTCCGAGCCCGGAATATACATGATGTTCAGGTAGGAGGCGTATTCAATATGACTCGATACGTAAGCGAAAATGCCCAACGCCACACCTATCACGGCGGAGTTGCCCGCACACATTCCGTCCATTCCGTCGTTGAGGTTGGCACCGTTAGAGACTGCCGTAACCACGAGAATGGTCATCAGCACGAAGAGAATCCAGCCTGCCTCCGTCTTGTATTTGCCGCAAAACGACATTATCTCGGAGTAGTCGAGGTTGTGGTTCTTTATGAACGGTATCGTTGTCTTAAGCGATTTCTCCGCGTTGCTCTTGTGTTTCACCACAAGTTCCTGGCTCTGTCGCTCCACGGTGACGTTCTCCCTCATCACGGCGTCAGGGCTGAAGTATAGCACAAGTCCCACTATGAGACCTATCGACACCTGTCCCACAATCTTGTATTTTCCCTTCAGGCCTTCCTTGTTGCGGCGGAATATCTTTATGTAGTCGTCGAGGAAGCCGAGGAAGCCGAGCCATACTGTTGTCACTATCATCAATATGAGATAGATGTTGCGCATACGTCCGAGCAGTAGCACGGGAATGAGAATGGCGACAATGATTATTATGCCGCCCATTGTAGGCACACCCTTCTTCTCAACGCCAAACGGGTCGATGCTCGCGTCGCGCTGCACTTCAGAGATGTTGCGGCGCTTCATGTATTTTATGAAACGCTCGCCAAACCATGCCGAGATCACCAAAGACAGTATGAGTGTCAGCAGCGACCTGAACGAGATGTACGCCCAGATGTGTGAACCTGGGATGTCGTACTGGTCAAGAAACCTGAAAAGATAGTACAGCATATTCCCTTATTTTTGCTCAAAAATCTTTCTTACTTCCTCACGGTCGTCGAAGTGGTGCTTGACTCCCTTTATCTCCTGATAGTCCTCATGTCCCTTTCCGGCAATGAGTATCACGTCGCCCTTCTGCGCCAGCATGCAGGCGGTACGTATTGCCTCGCGGCGGTCGGCAATGCTCAGCACCTTCTTCATCTGCTGTGCGTTGAGACCCGCGAGCATGTCGTTAATGATATCCTGCGGCTCCTCAAAGCGTGGGTTGTCGCTGGTTATTATCACCTTGTCGCTCTGCTTTGCGGCTTCCTGTGCCATCAGTGGCCGCTTGCCCTTGTCGCGGTTGCCACCGGCACCGCAAACGGTGATTACGTGTCCCTTTCCGTCGAGCACCTCATGAATGGCATTGAGCACATTCTCAAGGGCGTCGGGCGTATGTGCGTAATCCACAATGGCTGTGAAGCCTTCGGGAGAGTGTATCGGCTCCAGTCTTCCGCTGACGCTCTTCAACGTGCTGAGCACCACGAGAATGTCCTCCGACTTCTTGCCCAGCATCACTGCCGCTCCGTAAACGGCGAGCAGGTTGCTGACATTGAACTTGCCTATAAACTGCACTCCTACCTCGTGCCCGTCGATGTCGAGATACATTCCCTCAAAGTGGCACTCTATGATGCGTCCCCTGAAGTCTGCCATGGTGCGTGTGGAGTAGGTCTTCACCTTTGCCTTCGTGTTCTGCACCATCACCATACCGTTCTTGTCGTCGGCATTGGTTATGGCGAATGCGTCCTTTGGCAGCATGTCGAAGAAGGCCTTCTTAGCGTCGCGGTAGTTCTCGAAGGTCTTGTGGTAGTCGAGGTGGTCGCGGGTTAGGTTGGTGAAAAGACCGCCCGCAAACTTCAGTCCGCCGATGCGCTTCTGTGCTATGGCGTGGCTCGAGCACTCCATGAAGGCATACTCGCAGCCTGCCTCCACCATCTCGGCAAGCAGTCGGTTAAGCTCTATCGGGTCGGGAGTGGTGTGGTCGGCAGGCACTGCCTTGTCCTCAATGTAGTTACACACCGTGGATATCAATCCACACTTGTATCCGAACTTGCGGAACATATTATATAATAAGGTGGCAATGGTCGTTTTGCCGTTGGTTCCCGTCACTCCCACGAGTTTCAATTTCGATGTCGGATCGTTATAGAACATCGTAGCCACTGGTCCCACAGCACTTTCCGTGGAATCCACAACTACGTATGTCACGCCCTCGCGACGCTCCTCCGGCAGTTGTTCGCACAGTATTGCCGCTGCCCCAAGGTCGGTCGCTTTCTGAATAAACGAATGTCCGTCCACCTGCGTTCCCCTTATGGCAACGAAGAGGTGTCCTTTCTCTATGCGGCGTGAGTCGATGTTCACTCCCGTTATCTCCACCTCCGCATTGCCAACAATGTCGAGAGGTTTCACCTTGCTTAGAATTTCGTTCAGTTTCATATCCTCATTTTTT
>CALZDK010000024.1 GCA_945637645.1 uncultured Prevotella sp. | reverse complement strand
GGCAACGAGCATGCGGTGGGCTGACATCTCAACAATCTGTGTGGTGCTCTTAATGTCGGTGCCGCGGTTGATGGCATCCTGAGCTGAGGTGAACGGCTCGTGCTGTACGAGCTGGAAACCACGGCTGTGATAGACCAGGGTGTAGCCAGCTATGCCGGTTTCCTTGTGGTATGCCTCGCTGAAGCCTCCGTCGATGACCATGAGCCTTCCACCTGCCTTGATGGGGTTTTCGCCCTTTGAGGCATGAACGGGGACGTGACCGTTTATGATATGGCGGTTGCTGCCGCTAACGCCAAAGGCGTCGAGAATGCGGTCGCAGACCTCGGCATTGTCGCGTAGTTTGAAGTAGTTGCCCTTTTCCTCCTTGTAGGTGTCGCGGTCGGTGAGGAAATAACGTTCGAAGGTTGCCATTTTCGACTTGTCGAATAATGGACTGTCGGTTCCGCACCAAAGGTAAAGGAAATAGTCCACGGCGTAGTCGTGCTCCTCCTTATCGGTGTCGGAGGCGAAGGCGGAACGTATGAGCATTCCTATGCGCTGCATCAGCTCCAGTCCGCTGTATCGCTCGCCCTTGTAGAGTTCCACGGACTTCAGTGTGCCGTCGTTGTTGAGTGGTATGGAGGCGTGGAAGAGCAGGTTGCTGTTGTATATGGCATACATGCAGCCGTGGCTCAGTATGGTGGAAATGTGTTTGTGGAGTTTCTCGCTCACGGCAAAGGAATGGTGTAGCTTCTCCAGCAGTTGCTCTTCTTCGGGTGTGAGCCTGTCGGGGTTTTGCGGGTCGATGGTGGGGAAGAGGCAGCTTGTCATGGCGTATTCCTTTCCGTCGATGGTGCATACCGCGCGGTCGTAGTCGATGTTGTTGAACAGGCATCGGTCTGTCATGCCCCATTCTGGGTGACGCTTGAAGAGCCTTGCTTCCTCCTTGAACTGCAGGATGGCTATTGCCTTGTGCATCTTTGCCGTCAACTGTCGTGTTTTCTCGTCCATGTCGTTGCTGCGCAACAGCTTGGGTTGGAACTCGGTGCATGGGTCGTTGGCGTATGTCTCCATGGCGAATGTTGCGAGAGGCACGAGGTTTATGCCGTAGCCTTCCTCAAGTGTGGCAAGGTTGGCATAGCGAAGCGAGAGGCGAAGCACGTTGCAGATGCAGGCATTGTTGCCCGCACTGGCTCCCATCCAAAGGATGTCGTGGTTGCCCCACTGTATGTCCCAACTGTGGTAGTGCTGTAGAGTGTCGATGATGATGTGTGCGCCCTGTCCGCGATCGTAAATGTCGCCGAGGATGTGGAGCTGGTCGATGGCGAGACGTTGTATGACGTTGCAGAGAGCGATGATGAAGTCGTCGGCTCGACCTGTGGTGATGATTGTATCGACAATTACCTTGACGTAAGCCGTCTTGTTGGTGTCGTCGCTGCGCTCGTGGAGCAGCTCCTCTATTATGTAGCAGAAGTCGGGCGGGAGAGACTTCCGCACCTTGGAGTGGGTGTATTTGCTGCTCACGTCGCGGCAGACACGCACAAGCTGGTGTATGGTGATATGATACCAGTCTTCGATGTCCTCGTCGGAAGCCTTCACAAGTTCCAGTTTCTCTTCGGGGTAGTAGATGAGCGTGCAGAGTTCCTTTTTCTCGCTCTCACGGATTTCGCTTCCGAAGAGCTCGTTTACCTTTCGTTTGATGTTTCCCGACGCGTTTTTCAGTATGTGGCGAAAAGCCTGATACTCTCCGTGGAGGTCGGCAAGGAAATGCTCCGTGCCTTTGGGGAGGTTGAGTATTGCCTCGAGGTTTATTATCTCGGTGCTGGCGGCAGCCACCGAGGGAAACGACTGCGACAGAAGATTGAGGTAGCGCAGGTCGCTGTTGATGTCGTAATGTACAGTTGGTTTCATAGTTCGAATTTTTTGAGTATATTGTTCATTATTTGTCGTTCTTGGTTGTCGCCGAGCGGTTGCACGATGAGGAAGCCGTCGGGCAGGAGAGTGAAGTGGCTGACGAGTTGCATGAGGCGTGCGGCAAACTTGGTGAGCTGGGCTTCGGAAAGCAGATAGCGCACTTCGTCCTCGTCGGTTCGCAGGCGATAGAGAGTTGACGAGAACTGTATGATGTCTGCTATGCCGAGTGTGTTTTTCCTTGTTTTTTGGTGCAGCGCCTTTATCATGTCAACAACGTCGGCTGGCGAGTGCATGCCTTTTTCGTCGGCAGAGAGCGAGGCGAGCCTGTGGCGCGGAGCGTCTTTGTCGTACTTATATGGCAGGTAGCAGGCTATCTCCGACGGTCGGCAGTCGGGTAGAGTGATGCCGAGGGTATCGGCTCCGTGGCGGATATCGACGAGTGTAAAGGTGTGGTGACCGTAGATTTCTATCTCTCTCCAACTGACATCGTCGAGGTTTTCCACAGCCTCCCGTTCCTCTTGTTTTAGCCATTGGGCATCGGCTATGATGCAAGCTTTGTAGAGCGAGTGTAGGGCTTGTGTGGTGTTGGGTTTCATTAGTTCCACCACGTTGCTGTCCATCACCTTTTGGAATACGGCAAGAGTCTGCCGTGCCATTTCCTCGTCGGTTATGCTGCTTGTGAAGAGTGAGCAACCGATGGTTTCTATGCGTTTTGTCCATCCCAAGCGCTCAAGGTTCTTCTCTTCCATCTCGCCCATGACTATTACGGAATATGCCTTGCGTATGGTGCGCCTCTGATAGGCTAACATCCTTGGCAGTGTGGAGGTTAGCCAGTGTCGTCTTGTCACCCATGGCTCAAGCTGTCCGTGAGGTGTGACCACAATGCGTGTGAGGTGACGGCGGGCAAGGAGTGTTGTCAGTGGAATGGAGTCGTGCCAACAGCCGTGAATGTCGATGATGTCGGCGTGCTGTTGAGCCATCTCCTTCCTCAGTTCAAGAAACGACCCGGCCACACGACACACGGCTTTCCCCTCCATCGACTTGTTGAGCGTGTCGATGTATTCGGCTGACAGTTTGTCGCCCCATGGGTTATAGTGGATGATATTCATCGTCTGATGAAGTCATATTTGTCGCATCTTGAGTGCCTAATTCTTAGGAAGAGGTTGTGCCACATCATGAAAGCCTCGAGGAATGGAATTTTCCAGATGCTGATGTCTTCTTCTGCTGCCTGCATGGCTTTCTTGCCGATGAAGACCCGCAGAAGATAATTGAGCAGCAGGGCTATGGAGGCTGCGATGGTAATGACGTGGAGTTGCAGGAGAAGTGAGACAACTATAGCCGCTATCTGTACCATGATGTTCAGATGCATGGCAAGTGTGTCGAAGAAGTTCAGCATAGAATGGTGTAAACCATGCGCGAGATGTTTCCGTGTGTCGATGTGGTAGAGATGGTCGTTGAGCCATGTCTTTCTCGACGGAGCGTCCTGTGTGAGTGTGGCTTCGGCTTCGTTTGCCACTGCCGTACGGCAACGCTCCCCATACTCGTTGGCAAGGAAGTCGTATTCCCCACGGAGATATTTCAGGCTGTTGAGGAATCCATTTCCCTCAATGAACATCTTGCGGCGGAACATCATATTGCAGCCACAGTAGGCATAAGCCATTCGGCACTGTGCCTCACGCACTTCCCGCCACCATCTGACAATGCGTTCGAAGCGCTCATAGCCGGTAGCCGAGTCGGCGTAGCGTGTTGCGCCGAGAATGAGGTCGGTGCCTGTTGTGGCGTGTGATGCCATGGCAGTAAGCCATTTGGTGTTGGAGGGGCGGCAGCTTGCGTCGGTGAAGACAATCCAATCGTTCTTTGCTGCCTTAACTCCCACTGTGAGTGCCAGTTTCCTTCTGCTGATGTAATGGCTTGAATCGGGAATGAAGGTGGTGTAGAGATTGCTGAAATCGTTTTTCAGTCTTTTCAGGACTTCTGTTGTGTTGTCGGTTGAGGATTCGTCAACCACAATCACCTCAAACTTGCCGTTGTATTCCTGGTTTAGAAAAAAAGGAAGGTTGCGCTCCACCTCCTCCTCCTCGTCGTGTACGGCGAGGACTATGGAGACGGAGGGCAGGTTGCCGTTGTTGTCTGTCTCGCCTTCTTCTGTCTTAGGCCTTCTCAACAGTGGTGTGACGAAGGCTGTGGCAATGGCGAGCACGACCAATATGCAACCAAAAGTTAATGATAAAGCGTCTGATGTCAATTCCTAAATTTTTTGTTTCTTACAGTTCCTCGTCGGTGTAGCCTTTCGGTAACTGACGACAGTTGTATTGCGAAGCCATTATCTCGCCGTAGGCTCCTGCAGAGCGCATGGCAATAAGGTCGCCGCGGCTGGTCTTGTTAAGCTCTATCTGTTTTGCGAAGACGTCGCTCGACTCGCAGATTGGGCCAACCACGTCGTAGGTCTCAGGAGCCTCGTTGCTGGTGATGTTCTCTATCTTGTGGTAAGCCTGGTAGAGTGCAGGACGTATGAGGTCGGTCATACCGGCATCGACTATGGCGAACTTCTTCACCTCGCCCTGCTTGATGTAGAGTGTGCGGGTGATGAGAGATCCACACTGTCCCACTACGGAACGTCCCAGCTCGAAGTGGAGCTTCTGTCCAGGACGAAGGCGCAGATGACGTCCATAGGTGTCGAACAGAGCCTTGAAGTCTGGCACTGGCACACGGTTGGGATGCTCGTAGTCTATGCCCAGTCCGCCGCCCACGTTGATGTTAGCCACCTTAATGTGTTCACGGTCAAGCTCATCCTGCAGTTCGTTGACACGGTTGCAGAGGGCTATGAAGTCGCCCATGTCGAGAATCTGCGATCCGATGTGGAAGTGAAGACCCACAAACTCCACGTTTGCCATGGCCTCAGCCTTACGGATTACGGGAACCATGTCGCGCATGGCAATGCCGAACTTGTTTTCGGCGAGTCCTGTGGTGATGTTGGCATGCGTGTGAGCGCCCACGTTGGGGTTGATGCGGAAAGCCACGTTGGCTGTCTTCCCTTTGGATGCCGCCAGCTCGTTGATAACCTCAAGCTCGGCAAGGCTCTCCACATTGAAGCAGAAAATGTTGTTGTCGAGACCGAGGTTTATCTCCCAGTCGCTCTTGCCCACTCCGGCATAGACGATGCCCGAGGGATTGAACCCTGCCTTCATGGCAGCCTCTATCTCTCCTCCGCTGACGCAATCCACTCCGAGACCTGCCTCGCGTATGATGCGCAGCAGGGTAGGGTTGGCGTTTGCCTTCACGGCATAGTGGACCACGAAATTCTCGTGGCGTCCTGCCTCTTCGTTGATGGTGCGCAGCGTGGTGCGCAGCAAATCAGTGTCGTAGTAGTAGAATGGAGTCCTTATGTTCTGGAACTTCTCTACAGGAAAATTACCTTTCATGTGTTTGTATCTGTATTGGTTGTTGATGTGACTAATTGTTGAACAGTGTGTCGCTGAGGCTCTGCAGGGCACGCTTCTTGTCGCTCTCCTTTATGAGGAAAGAGATGTTGTAGTTGCTTCCACCGTAGGAGATCATGCGCACAGGAATGTTCTTCATTGCCTCTGTGGCAAGTGTCTCGAAGCCTACGTTGCTCCAGTCGAGGTCGCCGACAACGCAGATGATGCACATGTCGCGGTCAACGGTCACTGTGCCGTATTTTTTCAGTTCATCCACAATCTCGCCCAAACGGCTTGGATTGTCGATACTCATTGAAACGCCCACCTCCGAGGTACATACCATGTCGATGGCTGTCTGATAGCTCTCGAAAATCTCGAACACCTTGCGCAGGAAACCTGTGGCGAGTAACATTCGGCTGCTCTTAATCTTTATGGCGGTGATGTTGTCCTTGGCGGCAACTGCCTTTATCTTCCCTTTTTCAGTGTAGTTGCTGATGGTTGTTCCCTCTGCCTTTGGATCCATGGTGTTGAGCAGGCGCACCGGTATGCCGGCAAACTTGGCTGGCTGCACGCAAGTGGGGTGGAGAATCTTCGCTCCGAAGTATGCAAGCTCTGCAGCTTCCTCGAAGTGGAGCTGGTGGACAGGCTCTGTCTTTTCAACCACTCTTGGGTCGTTGTTGTGCATTCCGTCGATGTCGGTCCATATCTGTATCTCCTCGGCATTGATGGCAGCACCGATGAGCGAAGCGCTGTAGTCGCTGCCTCCGCGCTGCAGGTTGTCTATCTCGCCGTAGGCGTTTCGGCAGATGAATCCCTGTGTGATATACACCTGTGCGCCTTGGTTATCCTCAAGAACAGCCGCGAGCTTCTCCTTTATGTAAGTCGGGTCTGGCTCGGCGTTCTTGTCGGTGCGCATGAAATCGAGGGCTGAGAGCAGAGTGGCTTTAATACCCTGCTCTTTCATGTAGTTGGCTATCATGTTGGTGCTCATTATCTCACCTTGTGCCACTATGCTCTTCTCCTCAAAGCTGGTGAAGAGTTCCTTGGTGAACGAGCGCAGATATTTGAAGACATCCATGAGGAACACGCGTGTTGTCTCCTTCCACTCCTTTGTGGAGAAGAGTTCCTCAACGTGCTGCATGTATTTCTCCTCGAGTTTGTTGATGACCTCGTTAGCTCCCTCCGGGTTTTTCTTGTAGAGATAGTTGGAAATCTCGACGAGAGAGTTGGTGGTTCCCGACATGGCGGAGAAAACGACGAACACTTGTTCGCCTGATGATGTCACGAGCTTTGTCACGTCCTTCATCCTGGTTGGTGTGCCAACCGACGTGCCTCCAAATTTCATTACTTTCATATCAGTATCTGTTTAATTTTGTTTTTTTGTTCCTATTTCTTTTCCTGGAATTTTGTTCAGTCAAATTCCATCTTTATCTTGTTGTAGTCGTTGGTCACCTCCTCAAGGTTACCGTCGGCGCAGCGATAGACAATACCGGGATATTTGTCGAGCAACGGCAGGTTGTGAGTGCTCATCACCACAGAAGTGCCGGTCTGCGATATTTCCCTCAACAGGCGGATGATGTCCTCCGCTGTCTCAGGGTCGAGGTTGCCCGTAGGCTCGTCGGCGATGATAATCTTCGGTTTGTTGAGTATGGCGCGGGCTATGGCAATGCGCTGTTGCTCTCCGCCAGAGAGTTCATGCGGCATCTTGTCTATCTTGTCCTCCATTCCCACCTCGGCGAGCACTTCTATTATTCGCGCCTCTATTTCGTCTTTCTTTTTCCAACCTGTGGCTTTGAGCACAAAAGCGAGGTTGCGGCGTATTGTCCTGTCGGCGAGCAGTTGAAAGTCTTGGAATATTATTCCCATCTGTCGGCGCAGGGCAGGAATATGCTTGCGCTTCAGCGAGGTGATGTCGTGGTTGAGGACTATTGCCTTTTCGGCCTCGAACACGTCCAATTCGAAATACATCGTCTTGAGCAGGGAGCTCTTGCCTGTACCCACTCTTCCTATGAGGTAGATGAATTCTCCCTCCGTGACGGTGAAATTGACATTTGTCAATATGGGTTCCCCGTCGGTCTGATGTATGTTTACATTGTTGTATTCTATCAGCATAATGAAAATTATGAGTCAATGTTTGTGCCAGCTTGGGTCGTGGCGCACCTGCAGTTCCTTAGCGAGGTCTTCGATGCGCAATCCCTTGCTTGTGAGCAGTACGATGAGATGGTAGATCATGTCTGAGCCCTCGTAGATGAGTCGTTCGTTGGTGCCGTTGCATGCCTCTATCACAGCCTCAAGTGCCTCTTCGCCAACCTTCTGTGCCATGCGGTTCAGTCCGTCCTTGAAGAGTGATGTTGTGTAGCTGCCTTCCGGCATCTCCTCATGACGGCGGTTGATAAAGTCCTGCAGGAAAGTGAGAAACAGCAGAGGGTTCTTCTCGTTGGTCTCGCCCCAACAGGTGTCGCTGCCAGTATGGCAGGTAGGACCTTGCGGGTTGGCTTTCACGAGAAGGGCGTCGTTGTCGCAGTCCACCTTTATGTCAACGAGGTTGAGGAAATTTCCCGATGTCTCGCCCTTTGTCCAAAGACACTGTCTGGTGCGGCTGTAGAAAGTCACCTTCTTAGTCTCGACGGTTTTGTCGAAAGCCTCCTTGTTCATATATCCCAACATCAATACAGTCTTTGTCGTTGCGTCCTGTACTATGGCTGGAACGAGGCCACCCATCTTTTCAAAATCAATTGTCATATCTTTATTTGTTTAATATTCTTACGTTTATGCCTTCCTCATTAAGATATCGCTTGAGGTCGAGAATAGGTATCTCTCCGAAGTGGAACACGCTTGCCGCAAGTGCCGCGTCGGCATGCCCTACGGTGAAAGCGTCGCGGAAGTGCTCCTTCTTTCCAGCTCCGCCACTCGCAATGACAGGAATGGAGAGCTCGTCGGCAAGACGTGCAAGAGCCTCATTGGCATATCCGTTCTTCACTCCGTCGTGGTCCATGCTCGTGAAGAGTATTTCGCCTGCCCCGCGTTCTTGTGCCTCGTGAGCCCATTCAAACAGTCCTCGCTCGGTGCGCTCACGTCCGCCTTTAAGATAGCAGTGCCAACCGTCGGCATCGTTGCGTGCGTCGATGGCGCAGACGCAGACCTGACTGCCGAAGCGTCGGGTTATCTCGTCTATAAGCTCCGGTCGGCGTATTGCCGCACTGTTCACGCTCACCTTGTCGGCACCAGCATACAGCAGTCGCTCTACGTCTGCCAGCTCGTTTATGCCTCCTCCCACGGTGAACGGGATGTTTATCTCCGCCGCCACACGAGTCACCATGTCGGTGAATGTCTTGCGTCCCTCGAAACTCGCCGTAATGTCGAGATATACGAGCTCGTCGGCTCCGGCATCGCTGTATGCCTTACCAAGCTCCACGGGGTCGCCGGCTTTTCTCAGGTTGACGAAGTTTGTGCCTTTTACGGTTTCGCCGTCTTTCACGTCGAGGCAAGGTATTATTCGTTTTGCAAGTCCCATATTATATATAATAAGGTGTAAGTTACTATTGTTGTCTGCTCCAACGGAGAAGTTCGTCGAGGTCTATCCTTCCCTCGTATATCGACTTTCCGAACACCACGGCAGGGATGCCCCTTCGGTTGAGCTCGTGTATGTCCTCTGCCTTAGACACTCCGCCGCTGGCTATGAGATGTAGGGTGGGGTAGGCTGCCATGATTTGCGAATAGAGTTCCACTGCTGTGCCTCCCAACATTCCGTCTCGCGAGATTTCCGTGCATAGCACTGTCTTCACTCCGTGCTCTACATATCGGGCGAGAAATGGAAGCAAGTCGGTGTCTGAGTCCTCTTTCCATCCGTTGATCGATATCTTGCCGTTGCGCACGTCGGCGCCGAGAATTATCTTTTCCGCACCGTATTTTTCGAGCCATCCGTCGAAGAGGTCTGGCGCGCTTATAGCCACGGAACCAATGGTGACCATTGCGGCACCGTTGTCGAAAGCCTTGTTGATGTCGTCGTCGGTCTTTATGCCTCCGCCGAAATCCACGGTGAGCTTTGTTTGTGAGGTTATGCCTTTGAGGGCTTCGACATTCACTATGTGGCGCGACTTGGCTCCGTCGAGATCCACAATGTGCAGTCGGCTGAATCCTTTGTCCTCAAGCATTCTCGCCATCTCCACAGGGTTGCCGTAAACGGTCTTGGTGTCGTAGTCGCCCTTGGTCAGACGTACGCACTTTCCGTCGATGATGTCTATAGCCGGAATAAGTTCTATCATAATCTGGCTTTGGTTTTATAAGTCGATGAAATTACGCAATATTCTCTCTCCCACGCTTCCGCTTTTCTCAGGGTGGAACTGTGTGGCAAAGAAGTTGTCCTTCGCGAGGGCTGCGCTGTAGGGAAGTATGTAGTCTGCCGTGGCTATTGTTTCTGCGCACAGAGGCACATAGTAGCTATGCACGAAATAGACGTATTCACCTCCCTTGAATGCCTTGAACAGTGGCGACTTGGTGTTGGTGATTTGGTTCCATCCCATTGCCGGCACTTTCTCCTCGTGGCGCGATGGTTGAAAACGTCTCACGTCGGCGTCGAAGATGCCTATGCAATCTACATCGCCCTCCTCGGAATGTCGGCACAGGAGCTGTTGTCCCACGCAGATGCCGAACACTGGCTGCCGGAGATTGCGTATAACCTCGTCAAGACGGCGTGCTTTGAGGTATTCCATTGCGCTTCGCGCCTCGCCCTGTCCGGGGAATATCACCTTGTCGGCAGCCGTGAGTCTCTCGATGTCGTCTGTGAGGTCAGGCTCTATGCCCATTCTCCTCAGTGCGTTCACCACCGAGTAGATGTTTCCTGCATTGTATTTTACTATTGCGATGTTCATCTCTATTCTCTCTAACTGAAGATAATTGTCTTGTTGTGGTAGGTGAGAATCTTTCTCTCTATGTGTTTCTTCACTGCACGTGAGAGAACTATCTTTTCCAGATCGCGACCTTTTAGCACGAGGCTTTCAGGTGTGTCCTTGTGTGTGATTCTCACTACGTCCTGCTCAATGATTGGTCCAGCGTCGAGCTCAGCGGTGACATAGTGGCTCGTGGCACCAATGATTTTCACTCCGCGCTCCCATGCCTGGTGATAAGGCTTCGCGCCTATGAAGGCAGGGAGGAACGAGTGGTGGATGTTTATTATGTGGTTGGGGTATGACTTTATCATGTCGTCGCTGATAATCTGCATGTAGCGTGCCAACACAATGAATGTCACCTTCTCCTTTGCCAGCAGTTCTTTCTCTGCCTGCTCCACCTCAGCCTTGTTGGAGTGGTCTTTGTTGATAGACCATACATAGAACGGAATCTTGAACTGTTCGCCGACGTAGCGCAATTCCTCGTGGTTGCTGACGATGCACGGAATGTCCACGTTGAACTCTCCAGCCTTGTAGCGTGCCAGAAGGTCGTAGAGGCAGTGGCTCATCTTGCTCACGAAGATTGCCATGCGTGGTTTCACGTCGTTGAAGTAGAGGCTGCAGGTCATGGAGTATTTCTGCGCGTAGAGCGTGTCAAGATATTCCTTTATCTTGTCTCTTGGTATGAGGAAATTGTCGAGTTCCCACTCCATTCTCATGAAGAATATTCCGTCTTGCCTATCCACATACTGGTCGAGATAGACGATGTTTCCCTGATTGTCGGTGATGAAGCGTGTCATCTCTGAGATTATCCCTGGTTGGTCGGGACAATGCAGAAGAAGAATAGCTGTTGGTTTCATTCTTTTATTTTTTGTTTTCGTCATTTCTATTCGTTTTCGTTGCTGTCACCAGCACGCAGTATTATCGATGTAGCACCGATGGTGAACAAAGTTCCGTTTCCTATTACCCTTCGCTCGCGGTCGCCGAGAATCTCGTTGTCAACGAAGGTTCCCGTGTAGCTTGGACCGTCGCGGAGGATGTATTTAAGTTTTCCGCGCTTGTCGCGACTGACATTTATAGTGCAGTGGTTTATGTCGATGCTTGGGTCGTTGGTCTCTATGGGCAGTGTGGTGGCGCTGCCTTTCATGTAGCGTCCGATGGTGTTGTCGCCCATCTTCAGCGGAAGTACTTGTTTGTAGTGGAACACGTTCTCTATCACCACAAGCGAGCCAGCGCCGTTCTTGTTGGCGTTTTCATCCACCATTTCTTCCTTCTGCGTGTTTCGCAGTTTCGCCGTGCCTATGCGTATTCCGAATTCCTTGCCGCACTCGTCGCACTTGAACACGAGCGACTGTCCTTCAGTGTATTGTGTCTCGTCGAATGTGATGAAGTTGTCACATTTCGGGCATCTTACTCTTTTCATTTCTTCTTTGTCAGTGTGTCATTTTGTAAATCCAGGCTTGCTCGAAGTGTTTGTTACCCCTCACTACCCTCAGTTCCTTGTGAGCCTGCTGTTCGGTGTCGTATCGTCCATACACCACTCTTACCACCTTGTTATTAGTATATGTGTAGGCGTTGTCAATGCCTTCCGCTTTGAGTGTCTTGACGAAATTTTCTGCACCGCTTCTTGTTACCTGGCTTGCAAGCACTATGCAGTAGGCTGGCTTGTGCCTTGTGGTGTCTGCGGCTGCCGTTGTTGCGGGCTTGGCGGCGATGGCGGAGTCTTGCTTTGCTACAATCATCTTCGCCACGGCTTGTCTTATGGTGTCGTTCATGTTGCCTGTCGCCTTGTGGGTGTTGGGCGTGTCGAGCACCGATATTTTTGTCAGCAGCCCTGTGCCCATGTCGCTGATGTACATTCTTCCCTCTATGCTGTTTGTCACTGGGGTAGAGAGCACGAGGAAAGCAACGATGGCTGCCGCTGCCACTGCAATGTTCCTTATCCACGACACCTTAATTCTTATTGTCTTTTCTGTGTCGTCGTCGGTGTATGCAACTGTGTCTTCCGAGTTATCGTCTGTTGTCGGTATCTCCTCATCTGCAGGATTCTTCTCTTCCTCAGCCGCAATAATGCCCATGGGCTGTGGCAACTTTGGAGCCTTCTGATTGTCGGCTTTTTCTGTCTCCTCTGTTGTTTCGGCAGCAAGGCGCTTCATCTCGAACGAACTTAGACCGTAGAGCTCCGGTGTAAGTATTCCTGCCTCGCAAGGTTCGAATATCATGTCGCCGTCATCGCTCATCAGTAGCGTTCCTATGTCTTTCAGCTCATAGCGTCCCTCGTTGTCGAGAATCTCCTTCAATTGGCGCACCTCTTCCGATATGGTGCGTTGAGCCTCAGGATAGCTTATGTCGTAAGCCTCCACATAGGATTGTGCCAAAAGAGAGTCGTTGATGTTCTTCAGATGGGGATTGAATCCGAGCGTACGGAGTGGTGGCAAGAACGAACACTCGCTCTCGTCATATCTTGCCTCGACATGATGTGCCACGAATCCTCCGAAATTGGGCACAATAACGCAGTCGTTGTCGAGCAAAAGTATCTCAATATGTCTTTCTAATTCAATCACGAGTGCAAAATTACTCCATTTTTTCGAGAAAACCAAATAAAAATGGGTGTAAAATGATACAATTTCCTCAAAAACGTTTCATATATCATTTTAAATTGCTACATTTGCATGCAGAAAACGAAAAAAAAGCAAAAATGGAATACATCGAGACTGAAATAAAAGGCGTTTTGATTGTCGAGCCGAAAGTGTTCGACGACCAAAGGGGATATTTCTTCGAGGCATGGAAAAAGGAAGAGTTCCAACGCCATGCAGGACCTGTGGAGTTTGTGCAGGACAACGAGTCGAAATCGTCTTACGGAGTGTTGCGAGGGCTGCATTACCAGAAGGGCGACGCCTCGCAGGCAAAGTTGGTGCGAGTCATAAAGGGACGAGTGCTCGACGTAGCTGTGGACCTTCGTAAAGACAGTTCCACATTTGGACATCATGTTATGGTGGAGTTGAGCGACACCAACAAGCGCCAGCTGTTCATTCCTCGAGGATTTGCCCATGGCTTCCTCGTGCTCAGCGACGAGGCAATATTCACCTACAAGGTGGATAATGTCTATGCCCCGGCAGCGGAGGCAAGCATACGCTTCGACGACCCCGACCTCGCCATTCAGTGGCCAATAGACATGAGCAAGGTTGTTACCAGCGCCAAGGACCTCCGTGGAGTGGCTTTCAGCGATGCGGAGTGTTTTTAGGTAGTTACTCCATAATTTTTCAGAATAGAAACTTGAATAATAAAGAATTATATGAATATTGCAATAGTAGGAACAGGGTATGTAGGATTAGTGTCAGGAACATGCTTCGCCGATACCGGAGCCAATGTTACCTGTGTCGATGTCGATGAGAGTAAGATTGAACGTCTCCGCAACGGAGAGATTCCAATCTACGAGCCTGGACTCGACGAACTCGTTGTAAAGAATGTGAAGGCAGGCAGACTTAAGTTCACCTCCGACCTCGCCTCGGTGCTTAACGACCAGGAAATAGTGTTCTCTGCCGTTGGTACTCCTCCCGACGAGGATGGCAGCGCCGACCTTAAATATGTGCTCCAGGTGGCAAGGACAATAGGAAAAAACCTCAAACGCTATCTTGTTGTGGTGACAAAGAGTACTGTGCCCGTAGGCACGGCGAAACTCGTTAGGGAAACAATACAGGAAGAGCTCGACGCACGTGGCGTTGACATAGAGTTCGACGTGGCAAGCAATCCTGAATTCCTCAAGGAAGGCAATGCTATAAAGGACTTTATGTCGCCCGACAGAGTTGTTGTGGGAGTGGAGAGCGAAAAGGCTAAAAAGACTTTAACAAAACTGTATAAGCCTTTCCTTATCAACAATTTCCGAGTGATATTTATGGACATTCCTTCTGCTGAAATGACAAAGTATGCAGCCAACTCCATGCTTGCCACACGCATCTCGTTTATGAACGATATTGCCAACCTCTGCGAACTTGTGGGTGCTGATGTAAACATGGTTCGTGCGGGAATAGGTTCCGATACACGCATAGGAAGAAAGTTCCTCTATGCCGGTTGTGGATATGGAGGATCTTGTTTCCCTAAGGATGTCAAGGCGCTCATTAAAACTGCCGACAAGGCTGGCTACTCCATGGAAGTGCTGAAGGCTGTGGAACGTGTGAACGAGAAGCAGAAACACATACTCTTCGAAAAACTGCAGAAAGTTTATCCAGAAGGACTAAAGGGAAAGACAATCTCTCTTTGGGGACTATCATTCAAACCCGAAACCGACGATATGCGTGAGAGCACTGCTCTCGTCATTATCGACCGCCTCACCGAGGCAGGCTGCAACATCAGGGCTTACGACCCGGTGGCAATGGATGAGTGTCGTCGCCGCCGCCCTGACGCACCA
>CALZDK010000023.1 GCA_945637645.1 uncultured Prevotella sp. | reverse complement strand
GATGGCTTTCTGCGGGCATACCTTCTCACACTTGCGGCATACGCGACACATCTCTGGGTCGATGTAAGCAAGGTTGTCACCCATGGTGATTGCTCCAAACGGGCACTCTTTCTCACACTTGCCACAACCGATACATGCCACAGCACAAGCTGACTTGGCGGCAGGACCTTTGTCGTGATTGACACAGCTCACGTAGACACGGCGACCCTTAGGTCCCTTCTTGCGAACCTCGATGATGTGACGCGGGCAAGCCCTTGAACAAGCTCCACAACCTGTACACTTGTCCTCGTCAACCTCTGCAATGCCTGTCTCAGGATTGATGCGTATAGCACCGAACGAGCAGACTGCCACACAGTCGCCACAACCAAGACAACCAAATCCACAAGCTGTCTCTCCTGCACCGCAGGCGTGCATGGCGGCACAAGTGCGCAAACCGGAGTACTCCGAAACTTTCGGGCGGTTCTCACATGTTCCGTTACATCTCACTACAGCTACCTTTGGCTCAGAGTTGGAAATGGCCATGCCGAGGAGGTCGGCAACCTTATCCATCACCTCACTGCCGCCCACAGGACAGCTAAGTCCTTCGATGTTGCCTGCATCGGCACCCTTTACCAGAGCGTCAGCCAAGCCGGAACATCCTGGGAAGCCACATCCTCCACAGTTGGCCTGCGGCAAGAGAGCTGCCACCTCTCCAATTCGAGGGTCTTCCTTCACAGCAAACTTTTTGGAGCATAAGTAGAGCACTGCTGCCGCTACCAATCCTATGGCTCCAAGCACAATGACTGCGATAAAAATAAAATCCATTTTTGTTAGTATGTTTTGTTAATAATTTCTTTCTCTATTGAAAACGTCACACTGCGGCCAAGCCTGTCTCGCAATATATATATAATAAAGTAATAGGGAACGAGAGAGGCAATAGCCACTAAAGCAGATACAAGTTCGTCGGACGTGACAACAATCGCCACCAACAACGCCACAACCATGACTCCAAAAGGCAGGAGGAAACCAACGAAAAGAGCCTTGCCAACTGCGGACTGTGTGGTGGAGACCACAACATTGTCACCTACCTTGTAGTCAACACTGCCCTTCCCTAACACCACATCGACGATTTTCTCCTTAGACTCTGCCGCGCTACAGTGTCCTGCCACCTTGCATGCACTGCATGCCGAGGTTTGTAGAATACGCACCCGAAGATGCTCTCCGTCCACTGTTTCCACAACACCACTATGGTTTATCTTGTCGCTCATCTTTGGTGGTAAAGTTTGTTTTTTGTTTAACGTCCAATGATATTTTTTGCAAAATTACTACTATCTTTTGAACTAACCAACAAAAAAGCACCTTTTTTTGCAAAAAATATTCGTAATCGTTTGCAGTCATAGTTTTTTTTACTACTTTTGCACTAAATAAAAATCTATAACGCTATGAAAGTATCAGATCAGACACTACAGCAAGTGGAGCGTACCATCAGCAAGGTGGCAGACAAGTTTCCAGCAAACCACGAGGCTTCCATTCTCACCGACATACACCTGAGGGCAAATCAGGAAACGGGAGAACTCGTGGCTTTCGACGACGACGACAACGAGATAACACGCGCTGTCATCGAGCAATGGATCCAAAATACCGACGAGACTTTCTACAACGACATCACAACAGTGATAAGAAAGTGTATCGAAAGGAAAAAGAAACTCGTTGAAGGAATGTCAATCCTCAAACCATACTCTTTTGTGCTCGAGGACGACGAGAAGGAGAATGTCGCCGAACTGTATCTTGTCGACGACGACACGGTAATCATCGATCCAGACCTCATGGAGGGTCTTGACAAGGACCTTAACGAGTTTCTTGAGAAGCTGCTGAAAGATTAGTCTCTGTAGGCAGCTCCCAAGCTAACTTTGCGCTTTGGATTCTCCCTGGCGCCATAATCCAGCAGTTTGCTTGCTGCCGTGATTATGCTCTTGCCACTGGGCGAGGTGTTTGTCTTCAAAGAGTCAAATGCCTTGCGGGTTTTCTCCAATTGGTCCTCAACATCAAGGAAACGCTCATAGAACATCTGTACCCTATTGACAACTTCGTCGGCAACTTTCATTATCTCCTCTTGATTCTCCGCCTGGCGCACCTGCCTCCATGTCATTTCCAACACTCGAAGAATCATGTAGAGATTTTGGCTGCCGGAAATTACCACGCCCTGGTCGTAGGCTTCCTTCCACAATGTTACATCGTTTGCCAAAGCCAACTGCAGTGCGCTCTCGCTGTAAACATACATCAGCACGAAGTCAAGTTTCTGCCTGCCTTTCCTAATATAGCTACTGTAGTTTTTGTGGGCAAGTTCCTTGACATGGCTTCTCACCGAGGCGATATGTCGGGTAAGAGCTCGAGCTTTGTCCTCCTCGCTCTCTGCATTGAAATATTCCTCAAAGGCTTTTAGCGACATCTTGGAGTCGATGATGACATCGCGGTCGTCGGGGAAATGGAGTATGACATCGGGCATCATACGCCTTCCGTTTTCCTCTTCATAGATTGTCTTTCCCCTCTCGTCTCTCATGGTTGCCTGTTCTTCAAACTGCACACCCTCCTCCAAACCCATATTAATCAACAAAGTGCGAAGACGCAGCTCACCAAAATCGCCTTGGGTCTTGTTCTCGCTGGTAAGTGCCTCGGCAAGTTTGTCCGCCCTCTCGCCCACCTCGTGAACTTGACGCAGGTTTTCCTTTATCACAGCATCGAGACGTTCCATTGCCAAAGACTGTCCGCGCTCACTTTTCTCCACCGCCTCGCGCATCTGCTGCAGACGCTCGTGCAAAGGGGTGAGAATTGTTGAGAGCTGCTCGGTATTGTTCCTCTGTAGCTCCTCGGCACGCTTCTTGAGTATCTGTTCCGAAGCATTGTTAATCTGCTCACGTATCAGTGCCGACTGCTGCTCCAACTGCTCCTTTTGTTGCTGACGCAGTTCGTCAATCTGACTTGTGTGGCGTTTCTCCTGCTCGGAAAGTTGTCTTCTCAACTGGTCTGTCTCGTTTTGCAACACATTGCGGCTCGCCACCAATGAGGTTTTCTCCTCAAGCATCCTCGACTTGGTGAGCAACATTCCGACAACGAGTCCTAAGACTAAGCCGACAAGAAGGAAAACGAAAGCTACTGCCATTTCAGATAACCTCCACGGATAACATTACCACATCATCCTTCGGACGATCGTTGCGCCCTGTCTCAACTTCCTGTATCTTACCTACGATTTCGAGGCCTTCTTCCACCTCCCCAAAAACAGTATATTGGTTGTCGAGGAAAGGTGTTCCACCCACGGTTGTGTAACTTTCCACTTGTTCGTCGGTGAACTTTGGCAATCCCTTCTCTGCGCATATAGCCTTTGTGGATGCAATCAAATCGTCCTGAAGTTCCTGAAGTCCTGCACGGTCTCGGTTTCTGCGCAGTTCCATTATCTTCGCCTTGTTGTCTGCCACAAGTTGGTTGAACACTGCTTGTTCCTGCTGCATTGCCAGCTGTCGTTCCATCTGCTTCAGTTCTGCAGGCTTATATGTCTTTCCCCATACTATATAGAACTGGCTTCCGCTGCTCTCACGGTTAGGATTCACCTCGTCGCCAGTACGAGCGGCGCTCAGCGCTCCACGCTTATGGTACAGCTTTGGGAAAACGAACTCTGCCGGAATGGTGTAGTCTGGTCCTCCTGTTCCGAGGTTCTTGCCTGCTGGTGCGCCCTTGCTGTCAGGATCGCCGCCCTGAATCATGAAGTCGCGTATCACTCTGTGGAAGAGTGTTCCATCAAAATAGCCTTCCTTTGCCAACTTTACGAAATTGTCACGATGTTTTGGAGTCTCGTCGTAGAGTCTAACCACGATGTCGCCCATCGAGGTCTTAATCCTTACTCTTGTCTTATTGTTCTCTTTATCCATTTTTTTTTTCAATAATTAATTTATTACTGCAAAGGTAAACATTTTGTTGTTATTGATAATAAGATATTGCCGATTTTCATTTTTTTTAACTCCCATTTTCCGTTGCATATTGGTAAAAGGTAGTAATTTTGTTGCTAATGAAATATTACGAGATAACATTTAGGATTGAAGGGGACGCAGGCATCATGCAGGATGCTCGCGACCTCTTGGCTGCGCTGGCAGGCGAAACGGGATTTGAGACTTTCGAGGAAGTGGAGGATGGACTAAAGGGCTACGTTCAGACGGAATTGTTCGACGAGAACGCGCTGAAGGATGTCATAGCCGATTTTCCATTCGAGGACGTCGGTATTAACTACGAAATAGCTGAGGCTGAATACCGCGACTGGAACGAGCAGTGGGAACAAGAGGGATTTGAACCTATCATTGTTGACGACCGATGCGTAATCCACGACGGACGCCATTTGCCTGAAAAACTCCCCGAAGGAGCCATAGAGGTGGAGATAGATGCGAAGCTCGCCTTTGGAACCGGCAACCACGAGACAACGCGCACAATAGTCAGCCAACTACTCAACACCGACCTCAAGTCAAAGAGTGTGCTTGACTGCGGATGCGGCACTGGAATACTCGGCATTGTCGCCCTGCGCTGTGGTGCAAGTCATGTGGTGGGCTACGACATAGACGAATGGAGTGCCGACAACGCACGCCATAATGCCATAATCAACCGCGTTGACGACCGCTACACTTCGTTGCTTGGCGATTCCAAAGTGCTTCAAAACATCGAAGAACAATTCGATATAGTTGTGGCAAACATCAACCGAAACATACTCTTAAACGATATGGAGGTTTTTGTTGCCAAGATGAAGGAAGGGGCTACACTGGTTTTAAGTGGTTTCTATGAAAGCGATGTTAAGATATTGACAGACAAGGCAATATCATTGGGACTTAAACCAGCCATTAAGCGCACGGATGGCAATTGGGCAATGCTCTGTTTCAGTCTTCCGCTCCGATAGTCAGTCGTTTAAGGTCGTAATAGCTACCATTGTAGATATTGAAATCCACATAACCCTTTATTCCTGGCAGTCGCCCACAATCGGTGTGCTGCCAGAACTTCCATTTCCCCTTATACTCTACCTTGTCAACATAATAATGGGCAATCCAATAAGGATAGTCGTCAAAGACAGAATCGCTCAAGTATTTCATCTTGAACTTGTAGTAGGTGTATATTATAGGCTTCACCTTATATTTTTTCTCCACAATGCGAAGCCATGTCAGCACACTCTCCTTAAACTCTTCGTCCGACTGGTTCTTTGCCTTGTGTTCCACATCAAGCACAGGAGGCAGGTCGCCAGGCTCGAGTTCCACCTGACTCAGGAAATGCTCCGCTTGCGCTCTTCCCGACGAATATACACTCCAGAAATGGTAAGCTCCGCGTATGAATCCATACTCGCGTGCCTGATAGAAATTGTCGTCGAAATTCTCGTCTTTTTTCGTTGCGCCCTCTGTTGCCTTTATCATTACAAACCTTACGGGACACTTTTCTATCATTCCGTTGTTGCGCAATTTCTCCCAGTCTATCTCACCTTGATAGTGGCTGATGTCGATGCCATGAATCTCATATCCCTCTGGATAGGAGATGTCTCCATAGAGGGCACGCCAGCGGAAACCGAAAGGAGAAACAAAGAAATAGTAGAAGAAAAAGACGTAGAGTAAGACAACAGTAAAGCCTCCAAGCCACCACACCCATCCTGGGACTTTCTGCAACAGGCGAAGAAGCACGCCTGGTTTTTTCCGACGTACAGGACTTGTGTATTTTCTTTTTCGTGGTGGTGGTGTCATGAGGTGTTATAGGGGTGAGAGAAGAGGAGTGAGAGCTTACCTCTCACTCCTTTTAATATTATGACTGCTCAAGAATCAGAGTCTTGGTTGGCTGGTCGCAAACCTCTGTCGGACCGAAGTACTGAATTGGTCCAGGATAAACGAACTCTGTCTCACGAGCCCACTTTGTACGATGGGCAACGAAATACTTGTATGGTTTGCCATCGAGCTCAACGAGAGCCTTGCGGATAACTGGCTTCATCTGTCCGTTGCGCTTCTCCATATTCATCATCATGGTGATAGGAATACCGCCTGCAATCCACTCGTCAACAGGCTTTGATGTATTCTTTACCGATGACATATAGCCTGTCTTGCCTGCTGCAATGAGCATCGACGCATTGAAACCAAGCGAGTAGCAATAGTCGGCATCGAAGTTTGAAGGAGCTGCACAACGACCTTCGTATCCGAAGAAGTGGTGTTGTGTAGAGAACTTGCCGCTGAAGAGGCCGTCTTTCTTCCACTGTGAGAGTTTCTTTCCTACCATTTCTGCAAGCAGCTGCTCTGTCTCGATGAGAGACACCTGTACGTTACCGTGTGGGTCACGCTCCAGTGCGAGCTGTCTTGAAACAGACAGAGGCAGGCTCTTGAAGATGGCAGCATTCTCGTCAGAGAGGTGCTTCAAAACGTAGTCAATCTTCTTGTCGTCGGCAACCATGTCGAAGTCAGCCTGATTAGCTGCAAGCATGTCGTTGAGTTCGGAAATGAGCTTCTTAATGGCAGGGATAAACTCGATGAGTCCCTCTGGCACGAGAACCACGCCATAGTTCATTCCGCGTGTTGCACGGTCGGCAACTGCATCGGCAATGTATGTCACAACGTCGTCAAGCGACTGGTTCTTAGCCTCAACCTCCTCACCGATAAGGGTGATGTTAGGATGTGTCTGCAGGGCGCACTCAAGTGTGACATGAGAAGCTGAACGACCCATCAGTTTGATGAAGTGCCAGTATTTCTTTGCAGAATTACAGTCACGCATGATGTTGCCGATAACCTCTGAATAGACCTTAGTGGCAGTGTCGAAACCGAATGAAGTCTCAATCTCAGAGTTCTTGAGGTCGCCGTCGATGGTCTTTGGACAACCAATTACCTGAACTCCGGCATCAATTGCCTTGTAGTACTCTGCCAACACGCAAGCGTTGGTGTTTGAGTCGTCACCACCGATGATAACGAGAGCCTTGATGTCAAGAGCCTTGAGTATCTCCAATCCCTTGTCAAACTGCTCCTTCTTCTCCAACTTTGTACGTCCTGAGCCGATGATGTCAAATCCACCGGTGTTGCGATACTCGTCGATGATGTCCTCGGTAAGTTCCATGTAGTTGTGGTCAACCAAGCCACCAGGACCAAGAATGAATCCGTAGAGACGATTGGCAGGATTGAGTTTCTTAATACCGTCGAAGAGACCCGAGATGACATTATGTCCGCCAGGGGCCTGACCACCAGAGAGGATCACACCCACATTGATGGCAACAGGAGTTGACTCACCTTCTGTAGGCTCAAACTTCAGATACGGCATGCCGTATGTGTTAGGGAAGAGTTTCTCTACCTCTTCCTGGTCTGCGACTGACTGTGTAGGCTCACCCTCCACAGCCTTCAACGCTCCACGCAAAGCCTTTGGCAGCTTTGGCTGATAGGCAGCGCGGGCAATTTGCAATGCACTTTTTTCCATAAGTAGCAACTATATTTAATTATTGTAAATTTAACGTCTAACGCGTTTTCATCTGCAAAAGTAACAATTTCCGCTGAAAAATAAGAAAGAAATCAGGCTAAAAACAACATTTTAATATTTTTTTGATATGAAATGAGTTCTATATCGAATATTTTGCTTAACTTTACCTCGAATTTTCAAAACAACAATACATAAATTAGAAAAATATGGCAAAAAGGAAAGAACTCAAAAGAGTAATAAACAGCATCTGCACCGACTTGGCAGCAGAGGTGGTGGCAGTGTCGCTCTACGATGCCAAACCAGCAGAGGAAAACGTACTGGCTATCATCAACTCCATCTTAAAAACAAGGAAAGAGTACATCAGCCGCATCTCTCATGTTGAACCTGGTGTGCCTGCAAAGCTTTACTTCAAAAAACTCATAGAGGACTTCAATAACCAGACTATTGAGATTATCGACCAAATAAGCAACCTCAACTGACATGACTATGTGGAAATCGTTTTGCCGTTGGCTGTTATACACGCGAATGGGGTGGACTGTAGATGTTAAAGAGTACCACCCCGAAAAATACATCATCTGTCTGGCACCACACACCAGCAACTGGGACTTCATAATAGGGCAACTCTATTCCGGGGCAGAGGGCATAAAATGCAATTTCCTCATGAAGAAAGAGTGGTTCTTCTGGCCTATGGGCATACTGATGAGAAGGCTCGGAGGAATACCTGTATGGAGGTCGAAGCACACAAGCATGACAGACAACCTTGCAGAGACGGCACGAAAGATGAAGTCGTTTCATCTTGCTGTAACTCCTGAGGGAACCCGCTCTGCAAATGCCGATTGGAAGTTGGGCTTTTATTTCATAGCGCAAAAAGCAGGAATACCAATACTGCTTTACGGTGTTGATTACTCCACACGCACCATTTCCTGTAGAAAAACTATCGTCCCAAATGGAGACGTTGAGGGGCAAATGCGTGAGGTGAAAGAATATTTCAAGGATTTCAAGGGGAAAATTCCCGAGAATTTCGCACTATGAGAAACACCTATATTTATATAATAATATGTATATCCTTACTTGTCAACATAACGGAAGGTAAAGGACAGAATGGGGTGTGGGGACGCATCAACCACAAAGGCGAACCATGGGTAAAGAACACGTCGTTGCCCTACCAACCCACCGAAGGACTCTACAACCGCCACATCGCTGTATGGGCAAGCCACGGAAGATATTACGACCAGAAAAAGGGAAAATGGAAATGGCAGCGTCCTAACCTTTTCTCCACCAATGAAGATCTCTTCACTCAGACTGTCGTTGTGCCTTATCTTATACCTATGCTTGAGAACGCGGGAGCTGTGGTCTTTACTCCACGCGAAAGAGACTGCCAGACCAATGAGGTGATAATAGACAACGACACGCCAATGCAGGGAACGGCATACGTAGAGGCAGAAGCAAAAGGCAGTTGGTCAACAACAAAAGAACCAGGCTTCGCCTTCCATAACGGAAACTATAGGGATGGGGAAAATCCATTCGTGGCAGGCACGGTGAGACAGAGCAAGACCTCACGCAGCAAAAAACGCTACAACATAATCTCTTACCAGCCAAACTTTCCTGAATCAGGAAAATATGCGGTCTATGTAAGCTACCAAACAGTGAAACGAAGCATTGACGATGCGACTTATACCGTGTGGCACAAAGGCGAGAAAACAACATTCAAGGTTAACCAGCAGATGGGCGGAAGCACTTGGGTGTATCTTGGCACGTTCGACTTCGACAAGGGCTCAAGCGAGTTCAACCGCGTGGAGCTGACATCACAAAGCCGACATCGTCGTGGCGTTGTGACAGCCGATGCCGTTCGCTTCGGAGGAGGAATGGGCAACATCGAGAGAGGAGGAACAACAAGCCATATGCCACGTTGCCTCGAAGGGGCACGATACTATGCGCAGTGGGCAGGCATGCCATACAACATCTACAGCAGCAAAAACGGCACGGATGACTATGGCGACGACATCAATGTGCGTTCGCTAATGACAAATATGCTCGGAGGAGGATCATGCTACATGCCGACTCGCGAAGGCCTCGGAGTGCCAATAGAATTATCGTTGGCAATACACAGCGACGCAGGTTACCGAACTGACAACACCTCGCTCATTGGTTCGCTCGGAATCTGCACAACACAGTTCAACGACGGACGACTTGATGCCGGCATATCACGCCTTGCCTCGCGCGACCTCGCGATAACGTTGCTCGACAATATAAAACGAGACATTAGCTCCAAATACGGTTCGTGGCCTACAAGAGGTCTTCGCGACCAAAACTATTCAGAGACTCGCCTGCCAGAAGTGCCAAGTGCCATCATTGAGACACTGTCGCACCAGAACTTCAACGACATGCGTTTAGGTCAGGACCCCAATTTCCGCTTCACCATGGCACGCTCAATTTATAAGGGCATTCTGAGATTCATAACAAGACAACACTCTGACGACTATACAGTAACACCTTTGACGCCAACAGATTTCTCTGTCGGCATTGACGACAATGGCTACGCCACACTTAGTTGGAAAGCTACTGACGACCCTCTTGAGCCAACAGCGAAACCTACGGGCTATATTATTTACACCGCCACTGGGTCGGCAGATTTCGACAACGGCATAGCGACAGGTCGAAAGACAGAATACAAGGTGCGCCTTGAGCCTGGCGTACTATACAGTTTCCGCATAGCCGCCACCAACAAGGGAGGATGCAGCTTCCCTTCAGAAGTGCTCTGTGCTCTCTACAATCCGTTGTCACGCCACAAGATAATGATAGTCAACGGCTTCGACCGCCTCTCGGCGCCAGCCACTGTCTGCTCCGGCAATGTCAAGGGCTTTGACCTTAACGCCGATGCAGGAATAACCTATGGCAAGACGCTCGGATTTTGCGGACAACAGACCGACTTCAATATAAAGACCGCAGGATTCACAGGACCTAACGGTTGGGGCTATAGCGGATCAGAATTAGAGGGCAGAATCATAGCAGGCAACGAATTCAATTATGTCCGCACACATGCCACTGCTATCCAAGCAGCAGGTAACTACTCCATAGTTAGTTGCTCCCGACAATCCCTTGAAAATGGTTATGCCTCTCTATCAGGATGTTCTGTGGCTGATGTGCTATTCGGTATTCAGACTACGGGCAATGGCAAACAACCGCAATACAAAGTGTTCACTCCAGGACTCGCCTCCCAGCTAAGGAACTTTGCCCAACGTGGCGGGTCGTTGCTCGTTAGCGGAGCATTTGTGGCAAGCGACATACAGAGCCTCGACGACCAACAGTTTATTCGCGACTTGTTGCGCTGCGAATATGGCGGATCATACCGTGATGTGGCTGACATCATCAAAGGAATGTCAACGGAATTTCGATTCCATCACTCACTTAATCCCACTCACTATTCTGCCACATCGCCAGACATTCTCGTCCCGGTATCGCCAGCCTTCGCTACCCTCGCCTACTCTAATGGCCAGGCAGCGGCAACGGCTTATTCTGGAAGCGACTACCGTGCCATCGCCTTTGGAGTGCCATTTGAGTGCATCACAAATGCTCAGAAGCAAAAAGACATTATGAGAGGATTCCTCGACTTTTTGGTAAAATAGCTCAACTTTCACATGCAATGGAGATTGTTGGTAGTTAAGAAATTTGGAAAACAAAGAGTACTTCAGAAACTTAAATAAGAAAAAAAATATGTATAAAATTCAGTCAAACCCATCAGGAACAAGAAGCATCGACATCAGTGAGAAACATCTTGAGACGATAGAGAAACATCAGCTCTTCCGCGGACTCATCGACAGCAACGGATTCGTAGATGAGCAGGTTCTCGACAAACTGAAGTTAAATATCCGGGCAATGCTCGAGACCGATACTCTTAAAGACAATGACTTGCTCGACCTTTGCCTTGATGTCATCTATCATCAAAACATGAAGGCATTCGGTCTGCAACAACTCGTTCTTCTCTACATAAAGTGGATGGACGACAGAAGCGGTGAAGAGAAGAAGGAAGGAGAAGAATGAAAGAATACAAACTCTCCGACTTCCTGCCAACAACAAGGAAGGAACTCGACATAAGAGGTTGGGATTCATTGGACGTAATACTCTTCTCTGCAGACGCTTACGTTGACCATCCCTCCTTCGGAGCTGCCGTAATAGGCAGAACTCTTGAGGCGGCTGGGTATAAGGTTGCCATAGTTCCACAACCCGACTGGCACGGCGACTTCCGCGACTTCAAGAAGTTGGGGAAGCCACGTCTCTTCTTTGGCATAGCTCCAGGCTGTATGGACTCTATGGTAAACAAATATACAGCCAATCGACGACTACGGTCTGAGGATGCCTACAGTCCTGACGGAAGGCACGACATGCGTCCGGAATATCCTACCATAGTATATACACATATTCTCAAGCAACTCTTCCCTGATGTTCCAGTGGTTCTTGGTGGAATAGAGGCATCAATGAGACGCCTCACACACTACGACTACTGGCAGGACCGTCTTCGTCCCTCCTTGCTCTGCGACAGCCATGCCGACATGATAATATATGGAATGGGAGAGAAAACCATTCTTGAGCTATGCCGACGCATGGACGACGGATTCCCCATTTCCAGCATAACCGACATACCGCAGACCGTTTATCTCGCACAAAAGGGCAATGTGCCAAAAGCCACGGCTACTACAGACATAGTTCTAAACAGCCATGAGACCTGCCTCCAGAACAAGCGCGCAGAAGCTGAAAACTACCGACACATAGAGGAAGAGTCAAACAAGATGCACGCCAGTAGGCTTCTGCAAGACGTAGGCAACAAGACTGTGGTGGTCAACCCGCCATTCCCGCCAATGACAACCGAGGAACTCGATGCCACCTTTGACCTTCCCTACACCCGACTGCCACACCCTAAATACAAGGGTAAGCGCATACCAGCCTACGAGATGATAAAGTTCTCGGTAAATATCCACCGTGGGTGTTTTGGAGGATGCGCTTTCTGTACCATCTCGGCACATCAGGGAAAGTTTATTGCCTGTCGCTCGAAAGAGAGTATTCTTCGCGAGGTGAAACAGGTGGTTGAAATGCCAGGATTCAAAGGCAACCTTTCCGACCTTGGTGGTCCCTCGGCAAACATGTATGGAATGGGTGGACGCAACAAGAAAGCCTGCGAGAAATGCGCTCGTCCGAGTTGCATCCATCCGCAAATATGCCCAAACCTCGACACTAACCACGCTAAGCTAACGGAGATTTACCGTGCCGTGGATTCCCTTACCGGTATTCGACATAGCTATATTGGCAGCGGTGTGCGCTACGACCTTCTTCTCCACCGTTCAAGCGACGAGGCGACAAACCGCTCTGCCGCGGAATACACGCGCGAACTGATAGAGCGTCATGTCAGCGGTCGTCTTAAGGTCGCCCCGGAACATGTGGCAGACAGGGTGCTGCAACTCATGCGCAAACCTTCGTTCCAGCAGTTCCGCGACTTTAAACGCATTTTCGACCGCATCAACAAAGAGTGTAACCTCAACCAGCAAATCATTCCATATTTCATCAGCAGCCATCCAGGCTGCCACGAAGAGGATATGGCAGAGTTGGCGGCAATAACCAAGAGTCTCGACTTCCATCTTGAGCAGGTGCAGGACTTCACCCCAACACCAATGACAATCAGCACCGAGGCATGGTACACAGGCTACGATCCCTACACGCTGAAACCTGTATTTAGCGCAAGGACACCAGAAGAGAAACTGAGACAACGACAATACTTCTTCTGGTACAAACCCGAAATGCGACGCGACATAGAACGCTCATTGAGAGCTTTAGGACGAATCGACTTGATAAAAAAACTGTGGGGACATGAAAATAATAGAACAACTGACTATAGGGAAAGACCCAAAGAAAAAAAGCGAAGACCTAATCGTGGCAACCGCTAACTTCATTGCAGTGATTGACGGGAGTACGAGCAAGACGCAAAGGAAGGTTTGCTGGTGGTGTTCCAACGGACGCTGCGCGGCAAAGACCGTTGCGCGCTATATCCGCCGCATGCCAGCAAATATCACGATGACAGAATTCTGCCGAGGTGTGACTGATGCCGTGGCACGCAAATACTCAAAACGTAACCACAATCTCTATGCCAACCATCCTGAGGAACGCCTCACCGCCTCATGTATAGTCTATAGCAGACTAAGGCGTGAGATATGGATGATTGGCGACTGCCAGTGCCTTGTTGGAGACAACTACTTCGACAATCCCAAGCCCACGGAGCAGTTGATGGCTGAGCGTCGGGCGGCAGAGGCTCATCGCCTAATGGCGGAAGGAAAAGAGACAATAGAGTCACTGCTCGTCCACGACTCTGCCCGCGATGCCATAATACCACAACTGATAGAGGAAATGCAGAATCAGAACAAGACATATTCTGTAATAGACGGATTCACTATTCCACGGCAAAAAGTTCGTGTCATTCCACTCGATTTCAGCCCTTGGACAATAGTTCTTGCCTCAGATGGCTATCCATTCCTGCGCTCCACACTTGAAGAGTCTGAAAAAGCCCTCGCAGCCCAGCGTGAAGAAGACCCGTTAAACATTGGCAAATTCAAGGCAACGAAGGCTTTCCACCCGCAAAAGAACTCCTTCGACGACCGTTCATATATCCGCTTCATGGTATAGAAAACGCTACTACGGATATTGCTGCACATTAGTTTAATAGTCAAGAAGATAAAGACAGGATCGGGAAACCTATAATTATGCAAAATATTGCATATTCAATTTTTGTCGATTAACATAGTTTAGCATTTTGTGTTATCCGACAAAACCTCGTCAGTTAGAGAAATTTTGTTGGTCAGTTGGCTCGCAAATTTTGCTCTGTTTAGAACAAATATAATCGTTAATATCCTTTAATGTCAACCTGTATATTTATGCAGTCGCCAGGCAAAAGCAGTAGCAAAAAGTTGACGAGTTGATAGTCCTATCGCAAAACAGCAGCGAAGGTAACAACTCGTCAACTCTTCAACATGTCAAATTGAAACTTCATTGCCATTTTTTCCATTTTTAGCATGTAAAAGACAAGCAAAACTTGAGCTTTTTCATGTTGTTTTTTAATTTTTTATTGGCATTTTGCCCAAAAAAAATAGCAAAAAAAAGGCAATTTGCCCAATTTGCTTTTCCCAATTATGTCTTACAGAGTTTGTGTTGATTTCTAACTGCCTAACAATCAATATGTTGTATGTTATCAATGACTGTTTAGGGCAAATTGGGCAAAACAAATTGGGCAAATTCATTTCTGCACACTGTGTTTTCCGAAGTTAATAATAAATAATATAAAT